>DATCYD010000113.1:0-10333 GCA_036570465.1 Anseongella sp. | reverse complement strand
CAACAGCGGGAGGAGTTAAAACCGGCATAAACATGGAGTTTCTAATGGTGATAATGTCCGGGATCAGTATGTCTTCAATATGTTTGGCGGTATAAACGAAATGTGTCCCGAATTTCTGAGAAATATTGATCCCTATCCGGCGAACGATGGAATAACCAATGCCATTGGCTGCTCCGTCGAAAAAGATCTTGTCCGAACCCACTTTAATTTCCTCGTTCTTTACGGTCATTAGTTCAAGCGTGCTGCCATAAGTAAAATTGGATGAATTGCCAATAAACAGATCAGCATCAGCACCTACATAAGTAGGATCCGAACTGCTTGCATACCGGGAAAGAAGCTTGGTCACTGTCGTGGTTTTATCGGTACCGTTAAAAGTCTCCGAATGACTGATCTTTCCCGCATAGGTATTTCCTGCTTCCACGACCGTTATAGTACCTGCTCCCACACCGGCAAAGGTGATCGTAGCAGCACCCAGTGAATTTTTTAACTCCTCGGAACCAGCTTGGGTAATCGATCCTGCATATTCCTTTTCAGTGATGGTGGTGGTCCCTTCGTCCAGCCAGGAGTAGCTGCCGGACCCCGGCGGATCGCGAAGTACCCTTACGATCTCGTTCGGCCCGGCTGTAATGAAATCAGTACCGGTTTTTTTCCAGCCCATGATATATCCTTCCAGCTTTTCCCCATTATTCCAGAGAATAGGCAGTTGATTCCCGATCTTTACACTGACCGAAAAACCTTTTCTTCCAATGCCATTTGAAATTTCCGGCTCTCCTACCTTGAACTGGTAAATCCCTTCCCCGTTTTCATTGAGGCTGAGCGTGTCAGGGGCGCTGGAACCATACCTGAGGTCATTTGCAACGGACACCAGGCCGTCAAGAGAAGGTACCCTGTCTGTAAAGGCCGGCGTCTGCAGATTATCTTCTTTAAAATAGTCATACTGCTCAAAGGCAGTGATGTACAACCTGTATGACTGGTTCTGCTCGAATACAGGGTAGCCAAAAAGATAGCTGTTGCTGGAAAGATCGTACACAGTGACATCAGCTCCCTGATTATTCAACATCGTAACGGCAACAACGGTATCACCGAAATAAACGAGCTCTTTCCCCGATCCATCCAACTGGCTTACACGGATATCCGGCTTGTTCCGTTCAATGAACTTATGGGAATAATTGTAATACACCGTATCGGCAACCGTTGAATCGGAGGGCGCATATATTTCTTTCTCGACAAAGAATTTATTGGTAAGGTTTATATTTACCGGAAGGCTCTCCGGCAGGTTCAGACTGGTGTGTCCGGTAGCCCTAACCGAGGTCACATTAAAGTTTTCAGGAATAAGATCTACCGCAAATTCTCCGGTAACAGAATCGGGGAAAATTGTGATCTCGGAGGCATCAAAAATCACGCGTGTTTGATGACCGGAAGCAGCACCCTGATGGCCCTGCTGCACATGGTGCGGGAAGATCAGGGTACTATCGGATGCACCCACCTTAAGCTTGCGGTTCGACGGACCGGCCAGGGTCATGGAGATGGAAAGATTTTCGCCCAGGTTATTGGTAGAAAGGGAGTGTCCAAGTGGCAGATCACCCTGGACAACGCCGCCAGCTACACGGCCAATGAACCGGACCGTAGTGCTGTCCAGCAGAATGCGTTCGCTGACTCGCCCCTGATAATTCAGGTTTTCTCCCAGCCAATTGGTGATCTTGCCATTGTTTACAAAAGCATGGTTGCTTTTTACGGCTCTCACTTCATGGTAGCCCACCGGCACATAGATGGTGAACCGTCCAAAATCGTCCGTTTCAAAAAGCTGCCCGTTTTCCTTTTGCGCGTACTTTCCATCAATCATAAACTGGACACCCTTTACCGGAACAGTTGTATTCTGATAATATACAAACCCGGAAACAGGGAAGGATGACTTATCAACAAAATTCACTGTGAACTCCAGGGAATTTGAAGAAATAAGCCGGTTGACAGATATGGGGTCGAATTGATGAGTGCCCAGCAAGGGGACAATGGTATATGTGGTACCGTTTCCGGTAAAAGGTATCCCGGATATCATATAGTTCCCGGTTATATCGGTGAATGCCTTCAGAGAAAGCTGGGCAGGTTCCGGGATCGAACTGCTATGCATCGCCTGCGAGGAAATTACCCCGTCGTTGCGATTGTACATGCTGTTCACATTGGAAATGTCGTAAAACTCGTCCACGATGGTCTCGTCAAAACGCCAGTACGCCACCAGGCCGGTTTCATTCCCTGCCATCAGACGCGTATGATCGCGGGCCAGTTGTGCCGGATCACGGGCAATATTCCATACACGCATTTCATCGATATGCCCTTTGAAATTATTTCCTGCGGCGTTCCTGCCGATATAAACAGTCGTATCTCTTTTGCCCCCCGGCAGGTCCATGCAGGGAACGATCGCAATCAGCGAGTCGTTGAGCATAAGCCCGATTGAATCCCTGCCATAGATCCCGGCCAGGTGTACAAAAGATTGGTTTAGGTTAAAATATGCTCCCTTCACTATTTGAGTCCCGCTGCGAAAATAAAGATCTCCTGTTCCGTCAAAACCCAGCTCGTACCGGCCGTCCTGACTAAAGATCACCTGATTAACGGGCTGTTCATCATCCGGCCGTACCCAGGCTTCTACCGTAAACGCCGAATCAGCGAAGGGTTTTTGAAGGGAATCGACTTTCAGAAAGCTTTGTGAACTCCCGTTCAGGTAAACACTCTGACCCAGCCGTGAATTATTGGCGCTTTCCAGTCGCACCGCCACATTTTCCACTGCCTGTCCGTTCTCATAGGTAATACGCCCATAAATAGTTCCCGTTGGACTTCGGAAACCTACCGCATAGAGGGTGTCTTTTGAATACCGGGTCACATTACCACAATTAACCGCACCAACGACCATATATTCATAATAAATCCCAGGTATTCCCTTCGTGTCATCTGTTTGGATATCGCCCGTAGTCGCAGACCCCGGGACGGTGGCGATCTGCACGAAATTATCCCCGGATCCGTAAATCCGGCGTTTCAGGAGATACTTATCAAAGAGGCCTTCCGCACTCCACGTAAATTCGGTTCTATCCGGGAAATAACCTTTAGAGGCTGACAACCCCTTGATTGTCCCAATATCCATTGCAAGTATGCCACCGGGAACATCCGCTTCCGGCGGCGAATCATAATCACCGCCAAGCTCCATTACCAAAGCGTACACAAATTCATTGCAATAAGAGATGTTCTTATCCTGGATCATTCCGGCCCGGGCTGCTTCTTCGTTGATCTGGATCAGTTCCGGTGGAGTTCCCCGGGTAAGATTGAGCTTCTTCAGGCTAAACTTTGTGTCATCCAACCAGACTCCCTCAATGGGTTCCCAGGTGATGTTCGCTACCGGGCCGTCGGGCCCATCCACAAGCTGCACCGTATCAGGTGTCAGGACAGTAGTCACTTTTATGGGAACAGCTGTTTCCCTGCGTTCTTCCCAAGCCCATTTGGTGCCAGTTTCGCTCCGTCTCACACGATAGTACACGGTTGTTCCTTCTTTCAGGGAGGATAGGTCATCTTCGAACTTGTAGCTGTCCTTTTCCGGGACATAGAGAAGATCGGGAAGGTGATCATAAACCAAAAATTCCGGATCTGTAGAACGTATGATCTCATACGCGCCTCCGGTTTTCATGATATAATCAACGCCCTGTTCTCCGTGAACCTTTCGGGCATCCCAGGTCAGCGTGACCTTATTCTCATCATCGTAATCAGCCGTCAGGTTTTCAGGCCAGACATAGGGAGGAACCTCGAAATCCTGGGATTGAGTATATTTCAAATACCCTCCTTTTCCGATAAACTCGGAATGGAACGTATGCCAGCTTTCCTTGTTATCCATAGCAACTTCCAGGAATCCGGCAGGATCAACATTCGTGTCATCTGTTACTTTCTGATCAATTGAGTCATCCAACCAATGCCTGACTGTCACGTCCGGTTGAGTGATGGTACCATCATAGGCATATTTCACCAGCAGATTTCCCGGGTTATCCGCAATTTCGCCAGTCAACAAATTAGCTTCAGGCAAGGGGGGGGCAAAAACATTGCTTTCTTTTCCATTAAACTTCACCACGCTCGTTTTACTACCAGCCGGGTTACCATAGACAATGTATCTCTGCCACACTTTAAATGTCAGCTCTTTTCCTATCAACTCGTCAGGAACATACCATTTAATGTCAACATTCATAATGGTTCCCAGAAGCGGAACATTCACATACACTTCGGAATTCCCACTGGTGCCATCCATATAGTTGGACCACCCTGGCGATGACCCAAAATTAAACGCCCGGAAACCGGTATTTTGATCCTCTTCCCAATATTGTACCCTTACCCGGTGGGTTGCAAGCGATCCATGGTAGCTAAATATATCGCCGACTATGTAGGTACCACCATTATTCTTATAACTAAGCTCCACATTTCCATCTGCTTTTATTTCTCCAAACGTCGATATTTCCAGCATTACTGCCGGAAATCTAAATGCTACATACACTCCATATTCATCCGAGCCGGTTCCAGTAATTTTAAAATCGTCAAATGCCGAATACTGTGCAGCCACCTGCTCTGCATTCGAGAAACTTAGCAGCATTCCCAAAAACGGAATTATTGCCGTCTTCATCCGGCCCCGGCGGAGTCTGCCGGAATTACAAAACAAATAGGATAAGGCAAGGTAAAGTTTTTCCATAGACGTGAAATTACATGCTAAAGGGGGCGGAATGTATGAAATGTATGCAGATGCCGGTGTTTTGTATCTGAAAAACAGATCAGCGGATGCGGGACAGGAATGGCTTCGGGACGGCCCCGCGAAAATCAGAGAAAATCGAACCGGCCGAAAAAGTCATCCTTATAATGACGGCCGAGCGAGAGTTCTTTCGCACCCAGGCAAACGGTATGGTCATTAAACATTGAAATATGCCGGAAATTGACAGCATAAGAACGATGTATGCGTACCAGATCTGGCTGACTGAGCTTTTCCAGCAACGTATTGAGAGTATGACGAATCACGTGCCGTGTGTCTTTTGTATGGATATTTGTGTGATTTCCGTCCGCCTCCAGATACAGGATATCGGCCAGTATTACCTTGGTATATTTATAATTCTGCTTAAAATAGACTGCTTCATTGAAATAAAGGATCGACTCCTTTCGATCCGGCACGGTAAATGAGGAAGAGGTTGGCGCAGACCCGCCTGCTGGTGATGACCTGGCACCAGGAAGGGAGATCACTTTCCCCGGCTCTTGTTTCCTGAATGCGAAATTATGCAGGGCCAGGTCAATGGTGATCAGCAGGTTCCTGGCCTGGTAAGGTTTAGTCAGATAAGCAGCGGGAAGCGTCTGCCGGGCCCGCTCCACCGTTTCGCTGTCAGAAAAAGCGGTCAGATATATCAGAGGCATTTCCCGGACTTCTGTCAGCCTCCGCGCGGTCTCAATGCCGTCCCAATCGCCCTTGATGTGAATATCCAGCAAAACCAAATCAACGGATTCCCTGTTAACGATATCCAACGCTTCTTTCCCGTTATCGGCCACGCCGGCCACCTTGTAACCCTCCTGTTGAAGTGTATCTTCCAGCCCAAGAGCAACGATGGCTTCGTCTTCGACAATCAGTACACTGAGTTTACTTTCCATTCAGATTATTTCTTAACCAGCTTCAGGGACCCGCGACAAGGGTATTTTCAGGGAAAACGCCGTTCCGCCGGCACTTTTCATCTCACAAACACCCTGAAGTTGCTTGCTTAGCACTTTGACCAGTTTAACGCCGAACGACCCGACAGGACGTTCCCAGCTTTCCCGGTCCATTCCCGGCCCGTTATCTTTTATATTGAGTTGAATCCCTGTATCGTGTTGCAATGAAAGTTTCAATAATGGCTGGTCCACCTCCTTGTATGCATATTTAAACGCATTGGTAACCCATTCATTAATGATCAGCCCCAGAGGCAGGGCCACATCTACATCCATTTCCCTGGTATCGATGGCCAGTTCCAGATCGAAACAGTCCCGGTCATAACCAAAGCTTTGAATAATGCTTTCTACCAGATCGGTTACGTATTCCCGCATGTTAACCATATTCGGATTTTCCTGCCGGTAAAGACTGCGATGGATGAGCGACATCGCCTCAATACGCTGCTGACCGATCCTTACCGCGGCGCGTGCGTCCTCGTCATCCAAATGATTGGATTGCAGGCTCAGCAGACTTGAAACAATCTGGAGGTTATTCTTCACCCTGTGATGGAGTTCCTTCATCAGCAACTGCAACTGCTGAGATTGCCGGTTGATCATCTCATTACTTTCAGTAAGCAGCTGGTTACGTTTGCCGGTTACCCGGTATTGCCGGAATAAAAAGGCAGACAGGAGCAAAAAGAGAAGCAGTCCGGCAAGAATATAATTGTTTCTTCTGGTCTTTTCACGATTAAGGATTCCCAGGGAAGCAATTTGCTGGTCTTTCCGCTCGGTTTCATACTGCAAGTGCAGTTGCCCGATCTTCTTCACGTTTTTAAGTACTTCCAATGAATCGTGAATAGCCCGGTATCGGACAAAATGCATCAGAGCATTCCTATCGTCGCCTATCGAATGGTAACATTCATAGAGTGAGCAATGGATTTCCATCGTCCGGTAAGCTGATTCCAGATCCACCGATATCTGCAGCGCATCGTTCAGATAGGCGATGCCCTTTCCACGATGGCCCTGATAGAAATAGCTTTCTCCGATCCAATTGTAGGCATAGGTCAACGAACGCGGCTGATCGTATTTTTTTGCCAGTTCTACCCCCTTGTTGCCATATTGGATCCCGCGTTCATAATCTCCGTTTATTTTATAGTATTGGCTGATGTTGTCGTAGTATGCAATGCGACTGCGCTCATAGCGGGGATCAGATTCTGCCAGCTTCAGCCCTTCCTGATGTAATTTCAGCGATTGCGCCCGGATGGAATCGTCATTGTTCATCATCCCAAGGCTATGAGTGAACATCGCCTTTACCCGCAACAGGTAGATCAGCTGTGAAGTATCACGGACCTCCCGGGCTGCCCTGATGCCCTTTTCCGCTGCAGACAGCGCTGAAGGATAATTATCATTTTCCTTGTAAAGATTTCCGATGGTAGCATAAATTCCCGGGATCTCCTTTTTCAGTCCGTTATTCTGCGCCTTCTCAAGCGCATCTACGGCAAGTTTGATCGCCGCGGGATAGTTGACCCGCATCCATTCATAGTTGGCTTCCAGCAACGTTCCCCGGACAACAACCACAACGTCCTTATGAGCTTCACCAAGCGAAACCAGTTGACGGGCAATGATCTTTAAAGAATCGTGGCCGGAATCCCGGTAAGGAGCGCTTAGTTCGTACAGACTATCCGCACTCTTCAGGTAATCTGTTTTATCGCCTGAGATTTCAACCGTCTCCTGTCCGGTGTCGGAACAAGAAGTCGTTAATAGTAGCAAAAACAAAACAGCAAAGTAGAAAAATCTCTCCATCCGGGGCCGGTATTAGATTGAGGCACTAATATACGCTTTTAATTTAATGCAGCGTCCCGTTAGCCCGCCAGCCATGAGACAGGTAGTCCTGAAATAATTTTACCGGCTTTATTCCGGCAAGTTGCGGCGGCCGCCGAAGTCTCCATTGAGTTCGTACAGCACATCTGGCGCTGCCTTGCAGAAGGCAGACAGGATTAATTGCGGGTTCACGCTTACAGAGCGCTCATAGCAACCGTGTCGTATCAGGGACTCTCCGGGCTAAACGTGAAATTGTTCGCGGATATTTTCGGTGACAATCTTTCCATCGAACAGATTAACGGTGCGGTGCGCAAAACCGGCATCATAAGGTGAATGGGTAACCATGACGAGGGTTGTGCCTGCTTCGTTGAGTTCGCTGAGTAGTTTCATGACCTCTTCGCCGTTGGCAGAGTCGAGGTTACCGGTGGGCTCGTCGGCAAGAATGAGGCGCGGGCGGGCTACCACAGCCCTGGCAATGGCTGTTCGTTGCTGCTGCCCACCGGAAAGTTGTTGCGGAAAGTGATTGCGGCGATGCATAATACCCATTCGTTCCAGAGCGGCTTCGACCTTGATCTTTCGTTCTGAGGAGGGTACCTTCAGGTACAAAAGGGGTAATTCTACATTCTCGAAAACGGTCAGCTCATCGATCAGATTGAAGCTTTGAAAGACGAAGCCGATGTTTCCTTTGCGCAGGCGGACACGGTTTCGTTCCGACACGTTGGCTACTTCCTCTCCCCAGAAATGGTACGCTCCGTCGCTTGGGTTGTCCAGCAGGCCGAGGATATTGAGCAGGGTTGATTTTCCGCAGCCCGAAGGTCCCATGATGGCCACAAATTCCCCTTCCTGGATCTCCATATCGATACCGGCCAGTGCGGTGGTTTCCACCTCTTCGGTGGTAAATATCTTTTGCAGGTTTCTGGTAATGATCATATGCTTAGTTCATTTGTAATACGTCCTTGTCACCAAAATTATCGTAGGATGAAGTTATGACTTTTTCGCCTGGTTGCAGACCCTCTAGCACTTCGAAGTATTCCGGATTCTTTCGGCCAAGGGTGATGGTTCGTTTCACGGCTTGCGTACCGGTATCGTCCAGGACATAGACCCAGTTTCCTCCGGTATGGGAAAAGAACCCTCCGCTGGCCAGCAGAACGGCTTCTGCCGATTTCCCCAAACCAACCCGGACCGGCAGGGAAAGTCCCCGACGGATTCCTTCTGGGGCATTGCCGGTAAATTCAAGATCTACTTCAAAGCGGCCGTTCACCACTTCGGGGTACACTTTCCGGACGGTGAGTCCATGGGGCTTACCACCAAACTCAAACGATGCCTTCAATCCTGCGAACAGGCGGGATATATAATGTTCGTCCACCTGTGCCCTCAACTTGTACCCTTCAATGACATCAATCTGCCCAATGTTTTCACCGGCGCTGATACTGGATCCCACTTCCATGTCAATCGATGAAAGAAGGCCGGCGATTGGCGCCCGGATGATCAGGTTGTCCAGGCTGGCTTTCATCAGCTCCAGATTGCGTTGGGTACGGTCAATGGTTCCTTCCAGTTGCTTGATCTGAAGTGCTGCATTTTGCGTCTGGTATTTCTGGGATTCCACTTCAATGCGGTATTGCTCGTCCAGTCGATTGTAGTCGATCTGATACTTGAGGAATTCCTGTTCGGAGATAATCCCATCGTCGAACAGCAATTTATTCCTGTCATACAGGTCTTTGGCTGTTTTTCTTTGTGCCCGCAGCTCGGAAAGTGCACTTTCCATGTTATACCGGTTTTGTCTGAGTTGCAAGCGGGTGCTTTGCAGTTCATTGATCAGGCGGTAGATTTCGGTTTCATGATTGACATAACTCAAGGTTAGATCCTGGTTTTCCAACCGCAGAATGGAATCTCCTTTATTCACCATATTGCCGCCTTCCAAATATTTGGCAATCACGTAGCCCCCTTGTACCGCGTCCAGACGGATAGTTTTCAGGGGTTGAACCACGGCGGTAACGACAATATACTCATCAAAAGTCCCTTTTCTTACCGTCGATACGGTGATCTTTTCTTTTTCCACATTCAATCTGGACCGATGGTCGGCGAACACCAGGCTGTATAACAGCAATGCCACAAATAAAGTTCCGCCGCTCATCAGCATGATGCGCTGTCTGGTCCAGAATTTTTTCTCTAACTTTCTATCCATAATCCGATCGGCTTCGCTGAGCCAAACCCTGTTCGCCAATCGCCATGCCAGAAGTAAAAACGTATGCAGGAATGGATTTTTCAGTACTTTTACCAGAAGAAACGTCCGCTTGCGGACACGGCCTGTTCATTACCGGACACTTCCATGTGCAAAAAAGCCGTAGCAGGGAAAAGGACGGGGGTCGGACGTGAGGTGTAATATTTGTGGGGAGCCTTCATTTTAAAGAAGCTTTCATATTCTTCAAATGCCCAAAATAGATACGATACTGATTATTGACGATGACTGGGATGTACTGCGAGCTGCCCAGTTGCTGCTTAAACGACATTTTAACCACGTTGACGGCGAACGGAATCCGCAACAAATCCCTTACCTGCTTAACAAGAAGCAGTACGATGTAATCCTGCTGGATATGAATTTCACCCGCGACCGCAGTAGCGGAAAAGAGGGTTTTCAATGGCTTGACCGAATTCTGGACATTCATCCCAGGGCGGCAGTCATTCTGTTTACCGCTTACGGCGATGTAGAAATGGCGGTTAGGGCGATTAAAGCAGGTGCTACTGACTTTGTGCTGAAACCCTGGGAAAACGAAAAACTGCTGGATACGGTAAGAGCAGCAGTCGAAGAGATCGCCACAGATCAGGA
>DATCYD010000112.1:0-10795 GCA_036570465.1 Anseongella sp. | reverse complement strand
GAATCCTTGTCAATCGTTGCCTGAAGTTACAGCATAATGCTGCAAAATTAAGTAATTTTCGGCATCTTTGCAGCGTCTTTCCGCTTTCAGTTACTTACGACACATTTTACATGCTCCGATCCTACATACTACATATTAGCTGAAGCGAATTTATTTTGCAAATGAACGAAACACATACAGAAGGAGACGGCCCCAAAAAGAATATTCCGATTTCCGTCAGCCTGCGGCCCACACTTGAATCTGAGCGGCAACAGGTCAGGAACCTGATCCCGGTAAAACGAGTCCTCTATCTTTCCCTGATCGCCGTGGTAAACGCTTTGATCATCGGCGTGATTGCCCGCGGACTTATCGCCCTGATCTCCCTGGTAACCAATTTATCCTTCTTTGGCGAATTCTCTTTCCATGAAACCGAACTGGGGCACCATTCTTTCGGCTGGACCGTCATCTTCGTGCCGGTGATCGGGGGTATCCTTGTGGGGATCATGGCAAAATACGGCTCCAAGGCCATCCGCGGACATGGTATCCCCGAGGCCATGGAACAGATCCTGACCAACCGAAGCAAGATTCCGCCACGCGTCACCATCCTAAAGCCCCTTTCTGCTGCGATTTCCATTGGAACCGGGGGACCATTCGGCGCTGAGGGGCCTATTATCTCCACCGGGGGTGCTTTTGGGTCATTCATTGGCCAGGCTTCAAGGGTCACCGATAACGAGCGAAAAGTATTACTGGCCGCCGGAGCTACCGCCGGTATGGCTGCTATCTTTGGAAGCCCCTTTGCCGCCATCCTTCTTGCTATTGAGCTGTTGCTGTTTGAGTTTTCACCCAGATCCATCATTCCGGTGGCCCTGGCCTGTATTACAGGAGCAGCTTGCCATATCGCATTTTTCTCATCCGGCCCCATGTTCCACATGCCGGAAGTGCCTTCACCAACCTATACTGCCCTGGCAAACTACAGCGTAATCGGGGCACTCATCGGTGTATTCTCTGCCTTGATCACCCGGGTAGTCTATTGGATTGAAGACGGTTTCGAAAAGTTACCCGTTCACTGGATGTGGTGGCCGGCATTGGGAGCTATTGCAGTTGGCATTGTGGGGTATATTGCCCCAAGTACCCTGGGCGTGGGATATGAAAATATTTCCACCGCTATTTCGGGAGAAGCAACCATGCAGGTGCTATTGATACTTTGCTTTTTAAAACTGATTTCCTGGTCTATTTCTCTTGGGAGCGGCACCTCAGGTGGAACACTGGCTCCCATGCTGACGATCGGAGGCGCTGCAGGCGCCTTATTGGGTACCGGCTGGCTGCAGATTTTTCCGGGTAGCGATATCAATATCCCAACTGCTGCCCTGGTGGGAATGGCGGCCATGTTTGCCGGCGCGTCCCGGGCATTGCTGACTTCCATTGTATTTGCCCTTGAAACTACCATGCAGCCTAATACACTCACTCCCCTGCTGGGTGGATGCACTGCCGCCTATTTTGTATCCTTCTTTCTGATGAAAAACACCATCATGACTGAAAAGATCGCCCGGCGTGGCATACAGACCCCTCATTCCTATGCACCGGATGTACTCGACAGCACCCTGGTCAAATCCATCATGAAAGAAGCCATCCGGTTGCTGAGTGCAGACAATACCATCGGACAAATCCGTGCCTGGCTGCAGGAAGAACATATAACTAATGCCAAACAGCGCGCGTTCGCCGTCATTGATCAGAACGGTCACCTGACCGGCACTGTGGATCTGGACGAAATTACCGATGGGAAAAACGACCCGGAGGCGCCCATCACCTCCATTCTGAATGCGCGTACACCCACTATTTACGAAGACAACACCCTGCGGGTTGCCGTGGATGTAATGGCCAAACTACAACCGGGCCTGTTGCCGGTGGTTTCCCGGGAAGACAAGACCCGGATCACAGGCGTGCTCACACATGAGGATATTCTTCAGGCTCTTCGTCTGCAAAAGGATGAACTGGAGAATGTAAAACGCACGATTTCCCTGAAACGCCGCAGCTTCCAGATCATCGTCAGGGGACGAAAACTATTACATAAGTAATTCGCGTAGCCAAAGGAGGCCTCTACACATCTCCTGGCGGGGTTAATTCGCCGCGCAGGGGTGTTTCGAGCAATTGCTTAAGCGTTTCCACAGGCAGGTCATAGGATAACAAGTACATCATTTTAGTGACTGCAGACTCGAATGTCATATCAAAGCCACTAACCACTCCAGCTCCCAACAGGTGCTTGCTGGTCTCATAACGTCCCAGTTCAACCGCCCCGCCATCACACTGGGTAATGTCCAAAATCACCAATCCCCGCTCGATCGCCCCGGATAGCGCATGCACAAACCAAGGTGAAGTAAATGTATTTCCACTGCCATAAGTTTCCATCAGCACACCCCGGATACCAGGGGTATTCAGCACAGCCTGCACAGTCGTTTGGGGGATACCCGGAAATATCTTGAGGACAGCTACATCGGAAGCAAGCGTTTTATGTACCAGAAGTGGCTTATCCGGCACCGGAAGAATAGCTCCCTGATTAAATTTGATGGCTACTCCTGCTTCCGCAAGGGGCGGATAATTCATGGAATAAAAGGCCTCGAATTTTTCGGCATTGTATTTCTTGGCCCTGTTTCCACGGAACAATTGATAATCGAAATAAATACATACTTCCGGAACCATTGCCTTTCCATCGGTCCGGCTGGCAGCAATTTCCATGGCGGTAATGATGTTCTCCCGCGCATCAGTACGAATGGCGCCAATAGGAAGCTGAGAACCGGTCAGCACCACCGGCTTATCCAGATTTTCCAGCATAAAGCTCAATGCCGAGGCTGTGAACGCCATGGTATCAGAGCCATGCAGGATCACAAAGCCACTATAGCTCGCGTTGTTCTCTTCTATAATGGTAGCAATCCGGGCCCATACCTCCGGATTCATGTCCGAGGAATCCAGGGGCGGATCAAAGGTATGTACCTCCCAATCATAGTTCAGCCGCTCCAGTTCCGGGAAATTATTCTTGATCTCTTCGAAACCAATAGGCCGAAGGGTTTTGGAAGCGGCATCCTGCATCATGCCCACCGTGCCACCGGTATAAATGATAAGGATCCTGGTCATATGCCAAAAACAATCCTGGAATTTTCTGTCGTTCGCTCCGCGATCTCTTCGCGGGAAAGTCCGTAAACTTCTGCCAGTTTATCTGCCACCGCTACCAGATAGCTACTTTCATTACGTTTGCCACGGAAAGGAACCGGCGCCAGGTAAGGCGAATCGGTTTCCAGCACAATGTGATCCAGGCTGATCTCCGAAAGCACCTCAGGTAAATCCGATTTTTTAAAGGTAGCCACCCCCCCAATCCCCAGGTAAAAGCCAAGATCAATGGCCCGGCAGGCTTGTTCGTACGTTCCTGTAAAACAATGAAAGATGCCCCTGATCCCCAAACCTGATTCCGCTGGCAGCTGCTGTTTCTCCTCGATCAGTAACTGGCAAATCTCATCGAAACTGTCCCGTGAATGGATCACAATAGGAAGATCCCGGGCAACAGCCCAGCCCACCTGGATCCGGAAAGCTTCTTCCTGCTCCCTGACAAACGACTTATCCCAGTAAAAGTCCAATCCGATTTCGCCAATGGCTACGCATGTGTGACGCCCGCCGGAAACAAGCTGGTTTGGAGAAGAATGTTGCTCCAGAGACACTTTGATCTTCTCCAGCTCCTGCCTGAAACCCGCTTTTACAGAACAAGGATGCAGGCCCAGCATGGGAAAACAGTTCTCCGGGTATTGTCCGCAAAGCGCCAGCATGGGCGCTATGGAATCCGCGTCAATATTGGGAAGAAATATCCGTTCAATTCCCTGACCGAAGGCACGTTCCATCGCTACCTCCCTGTCCTGATCGAATTCAGGGAGATAGAGATGAGTATGCGTATCCGTCAGCAAATTATTTTTCGGGTTTAATATCAACCAACTCCACTTCGAATATCAGCGGACTGTTTGAAGGAATAGGGCCACTGCCGAACTCTCCGTACCCATAGGCCGAAGGAATGATCAGCACCCCTTTTTCACCTTTTCTGAACAAAGGAATACCTTCATACCATCCGTCAATTACGGCACCTTTTACCAGCGGGAAGGAAATAGGCTCTCCCCGGTCGTAAGACGAATCGAACTTGGTCCCATCCAGCAGCGTGCCGGTGTAATGTACCACTACCGTATCTCCCGTGTTCGGACGAGGGCCGTCCGTTTCTTTTGAAATATGATACTGAATGCCGGTGGGCGTCTTTTTAACTTCCAGATCATGCTCCTTAATATAAGCAGCAATGGTATCCGTTTCCAGACTGGTTTGCTTGTCGCGCTTGTCTTTCAGTTCCTGCTCAATTTCCTGCTTGGTCTTTACTTCCTCCACCTTCACCACCATGGTTACGTTGCTGCCGGGGCGGATAAAAGGCGGCCGTGGCGGCTTGGTCATACCCGGAGTAAATGTGGTATCAGAGCTGAACAGAGAATCCGACCTCATATGAAAAGTCGCACTGTCGTTCAGAGTCATCATCTTCAACGCATGATACAAGTATTCGAAGGTAGGAGCACCCTGAAAACTCATGGAATCGATCAACGCTTCAAAGGGCGTACCACGGTCATAAGACGATTGCAGGATGGAATCATCTTCCGTTTTATAAACCAGGTGGAACTTCACATAATCACCTTCCTGGATGGCTTTGTCATCGTTACCGGTATGAATCTTATAGCTCAGCCCCCCGTCGGTCGTGCCTGTTTTTCCACATCCCACTATGACGGAACCTGCCGCCAAAAGTATGTACGTAAGTTTACTATTCATGTTATTGATTCAATAATTCTTTATATTCTTTTAAAACTGATTTGAATTTCTCTACAACTTTTCCCAGCGGCTCGTCCGACTGCCCTCCTGCTGCATTCCGGTGACCGCCTCCGTTAAAATATCTTCCGGCCACTTCATTGGCCGGAAATTCACCCTTAGAACGAAAGGAAAGCTTCACTAATTCCTTGCGGTCAATAATTAACGCTGCGAATTTAATGTTATATATTGACAATGCATAGTTCACAATGCCCTCCGTATCACCGGTGCCCACCTGAAAACGC
The DNA here is from genome assembly GCA_036570465.1 of Anseongella sp. Lineage (GTDB taxonomy): Bacteria > Bacteroidota > Bacteroidia > Sphingobacteriales > Sphingobacteriaceae > Anseongella. The sequence goes on along the minus strand of DATCYD010000112.1, from coordinate 5,696 downwards.
TTAAGTTCCTCGCCGGTGATAGCGATCAACCCAGTGCGATATTCCGGCAGTACCTCCAGCTTTTCTGACAGGCAATAACCCAAAAACCGCAATCTGCTTTCAGGCCATGTGTCGTACACTAATTCGTGAATCCGTGCATTTTCCGCCCCGGCATCAATCAGGCTGGCAACTATCCGGTGAACAGCCGCCGTCGTTGCCGGAAATCGAAATGAGCCCGTATCGGTCATGATCCCCGTGTACAGACAAGTAGCCATCTGCTTGTCCAGCAGGTGAGCATCCCCCAAACCCGTTATCAGCCGGTAAACCAACTCTGCCGTAGCACAAGCCCTGGGATCCCAAAGGCGGAACTGGTCAAAATTGTCCGGCTCCAGGTGATGATCAATCAACACCTTCGGCGCCTTTGAACGGCCAACAACCTTCCCCAGTTCATTGATCCTGCCCAGATGATTAAAATCCAAACAAAAGAGTAACTCAGCATTGTTCACCAGCTCTTCTGCCTTCTTTTGCTGTTCAGGGTAAACAATAACACTTGCATTGCCAGGTAACCAGTGCAGAAAATACGGATAATCGCTGGGCGTCACCACATGCACCGAATGCCCTTTAAGCAACAGGTAATGATACAACGCCAGGGAAGACCCCATGGCATCCCCGTCAGGTTTATGATGCGTTGTAATAACGATCCTGCGAGGAGTCGAAAGTACCGGTTTGAGCAATGTATAGGATTCCATTCACAAAAAATTCCTGCGAAGTTATGAAAATCAGCCGAATAAATACCTATTCGTTTATCTTTGCAGCATGACGAATAACAGGACTTTTACAATGATCAAGCCCGATGCCGTAACCGACGGCCATATCGGAGCTATTTTGAACGATATTACCAAGGCCGGGTTTAAAATTATCGCCATGAAATACACCCGCCTGACCCCCGAACAAGCCGGTAAATTCTACGCCATCCATCAGGAACGCCCCTTTTATGAAGAACTGGTGGAATTCATGTCCTCCGGCCCCATTGTCGCAGCCGTCCTCGAAAAGGAAAACGCGGTCACCGACTTCCGGAAGCTGATCGGCGCCACCGACCCTGGGCAAGCTGAACAAGGCACCATCCGTCAAAAATACGCCGCATCCGTTCAAAATAATGCCGTTCACGGCTCCGATTCCAACGAAAACGCAAAAATTGAACAAAGTTTCTTCTTCCCCGAAACCGAAATTTTTTAACCGATTACCGACTTTGGCGGGTTTCTAGTTCCATTGCTGTTGCGCCAGCAACCAGAAACGTTGCGAAATCGCCGAAGGCGGAATATTTACAGAAAAATGACTTCGCTGATAACTTGCGTCCCCGCCCGATCATTCAGCAAGTCAACAATCTTTTGACGAGCCATTCGAAGCTCGTTACGCAACACCGACGATTCCAGTTTCAGGAATAATTTCCCATCGCGTATGAAAAGCTCAGACGTACGGCTGGCGATGGTTGTGCCCATAATTTCTTCCCAGTGAGCCACAACAGAGGTTTCCTGGAACTTCTGTTTGATCCTGTACGTTTCCAGCAGCTTATTAACCGCTTCCTTCATGCTGTGTTCGTTTCCTGTTTTCATGACTGAGCGACCTCCACCGCTCCCTGTTCAATGTTGAAAATCTTTGCCGGCACACCGATCTCACCGAAAAGCCTGCTAACGCGGCCGGCATCGGTATCGGTTAGGAAAAGCTGACCAAAACTCTCTTGTACAACCATTTCCATCAATCTTTTAATGCGGTTATTGTCCAGCTTATCAAAGATGTCATCCAATAGCAACAGGGGCTTGAAGCCTTTCTTTTCATAAAGGTATGAATATTGGCCTAGCTTAAGAGCGATCAGAAATGATTTCTGCTGGCCCTGTGAACCAAATTTCTTCAAGGGATGTTCGTCGATGCTGAATACCAGGTCATCTTTATGGGTACCAAAGGTGGTTCGCTGCAGAAAGGTGTCGCGTTCCCGGGATCGTTTCAGGCCTTCAGAGAAATTAGTTTCACCAAGACCTGAGTCGTAACGCAGCTCTATCTTTTCGGCCTTTCCGGCGATAAATTCATAATGCTGGTAGAATAATTTGCTGAAGCAGGCAAGGAATTCGCTTCTTTTCTGATGGATAACGATGCCATGAAGGACGAGTTGGTCATCGAAAACATCCAGCAGATCGGGATCGAAATTTCCGCCTGAATTGCGCAGCAGGGCATTCCTCTCGGAAAGGGCTTTATTGTATCGGATCAAGATGTCCAGGTACCTATTATCGGTCTGGGAGATCACATTGTCCATGAATTTCCGGCGTTCCTCACTTCCACCGGTTACCAGCTCGCTGTCATTCGGGGAAATCATAACCAGGGGAAACAGACCAATATGGTCGGCCAGCCGTGGGTATTCCTTTTTGTTTCGCTTAAACTGCTTTTTCTGATGGCGTTTCACGCCGCAATAAACCTTTTCTTCAGCACCATTTTTATCAAAGGTTCCCTGGATGACAAACATATCTTGTCCGTACCGGATCTGCTGGCTGTCAATCGGGTTGAAATAGCTTTTGCAAAGAGACAGGTAGTGAATGGCATCCAGGAGGTTGGTTTTCCCTGCCCCATTGTTTCCGGCAAAGCAGTTTACCAGGGGAGCGAACTGCAGCTCGGCTTCCGTGTAATTTTTGAAGTTAAGTAGTTGGAGCTTTTCCAGATACATCGCTCAAAGTTGGTAAAATTGCTTGATACTAACGAGTAAAACTGTATTTTTGCAACCTTAAATTAGTAAATCAGGCATGTCTAAGATAAAAACCGAAGAATCCGCCGGTGGAAGCACTTCGCTGAGCGAACAATATGGCCGGGCTGAAAAGTTTGTCAATGAAAACAGGAAGAGCCTGCTCATCATTGCCGGTTCTGTCGTTGTTCTGGCGCTGCTTTATATCGGCTACACAAAGTTTTACCTAGCTCCGCGAGAGCAGGAGGCGATAAATGATATGTTCAAGGCACAGGAATTCTTTAAAAACGATTCGTTAGAAACAGCCTTGAACGGGGATGGTAATTACAAAGGCTTTCTCACCATTATTGAGGAATACGACGGCACCAAATCAGCAAATCTGGCCAACTATTATACGGGAGTCATTTACCTGAAACAGGGTAAATACGAAGAAGCTATCAGTTACCTGGAACATTACAGCGCCAAGGATGAGATTACCAGGGTACAGGCCATCGGCCTGCTGGGAGATGCCTATAGCGAGCTGAAACAATACGACAGGGCCATCAAACAGTATCAGGAAGCAGCCAAAACCAACCCCAACAGCTTTACTTCTCCCCTTTATCTGATGAAGCTGGCTCTGGTTTATGAAACAACTAACGACAACGCCAAAGCCGTTGAGTGCTACAAGAAAATAAAGACTGATTACTGGCAGTTTGCTCAGACTCAAAATATCGACGCATACATCGCAAGGCTGGAAACAGCAACAGCCGGCGACGAGTAACCGGAGAAGGAAGGATGTCCACTATTTATAAGAACCTTTCCGATTTTTCAGACACAACGATTCCTTCGGCCAGCGGATATCGCTTCGGGGTGGTGGTCTCGGAATGGAACCAGGAGATCACAGAAAGTTTGTTCGAAGGCGTCCACCAGACCCTGCTTAAACATGGAGCTGAGGGAGAAGCCATTACCCGGATCAATGTGCCTGGAAGTTTTGAACTTACCGCCGGTGCCGGAATGCTGGCAGAAAAAGGGGAATACGATGCCATTATATGCCTGGGATGTGTCATTCAGGGAGAAACCCGTCATTTTGATTTTATTTGTGACGCAGTAGCTGCCGGATTAACCCAGCTGACCGTCAGGTACAACAGGCCATTTGTGTTCGGCGTGCTTACACCAAATACCATGCAACAGGCCCTGGACCGTGCCGGTGGAAAGCATGGCAACAAAGGAGATGAAGCCGCCGTGACAGCCATAAAAATGGCTGCCCTTCAGCGGAAATTGTCATAAATTCACTACCTTCGGAAAAAAGCAATAGGGTCCATGAAGAAGATTGCATTGTTTATAACAGGATTAATACTGGCAGGAAGCCTGCTCAGTTCTTGCGGGACGGGTGAAAAATGTCCAACCTTCCGAAACGGCAAACTCAAACATTCAGTCCGGTAATTCCGTTATCTTCATACGAATTTCATTCTATGATCGAGCTACCTGTCATCCCTGCCGAACCCAGGAAAAAGAAACCCGACTGGCTGCGAGTCAAGTTGCCAACGGGAAAAGAATATGCCCATGTCCGTTCTCTGGTAGATTCCCATAAGCTTCACACCATCTGTGAAAGCGGAAACTGTCCTAACATGGGAGAGTGCTGGGGAGCCGGAACCGCTACTTTTATGATCCTGGGAAATATCTGTACCCGTTCCTGCTCTTTCTGCGCAGTAGCAACGGGGAGACCGCTCGCGGTAGATTACGAAGAACCCGAACGCGTAGCCTCATCGGTACAACTTATGGGGGTAAAACACTGTGTGATCACCTCGGTGGACCGTGACGACCTGAAAGACGGTGGCTCTGTTATATGGGCCGAAACCATTCGCGCCGTGCGGCGAAAATCACCCGGAACCACACTTGAAACCCTGATACCCGATTTCAAAGGCGTATGGGACAATCTGGATTACGTCCTTAGCGAAGCTCCCGAAGTCGTCTCTCACAATGTGGAAACCATCCGTCGCCTAACCCGCGAAGTGCGGATTCAGGCCAAATATGACCGAAGCCTGGAATGCCTTCGCCGTATCAACGAAGCAGGCATGCGTACCAAAACAGGAATTATGCTGGGTCTGGGAGAAACCCGGGACGAAGTCATGGAGGCCATGGATGACCTGCTGGAAGCTGGTGTACACATCCTCACGCTGGGGCAATATCTGCAACCCACTCAAAAACATCACCCGGTAATCGAATATATCCATCCCGATCAGTTTGCCGAACTCAAAGAAGCCGGCATGGAAAAAGGATTCCGCTACGTTGAAAGCGGTCCCATGGTACGCTCCTCCTATCATGCTGAACGCCACCTTTTTGACTTTTAAATTACGTTGAAACTAGTTTCTGGTTTCTAACTCGCAACTTCAAACTAGAAACTGTTGCGAAGCAACTCGTAATTTGAAAAAAAATGCTTAAGTTCACTGTATCTTATAAAATTCATAAACAACATAATATGCTTGATAAATTAGTTGAACTGGCGAAAGGGCAGCTGTTACCATCCCTGATTGATGATCCGGATGTTGACAATGCACAGGCAGAAGAGATTGCCCGGGTGAGTGGTGACTCTGTAATTAATTCATTGATGGAGCAGGCTAAGGGCGGTGATCTTTCAGGACTGCAGGAAATGCTTTCGGGAAATGAGACGGATCCTGCCAACCCAGCAGCGAATCAGTTTGTACCTAAGGTGGCGGAAAACCTGGCTTCCAGGCTGGGGTTGTCGCCGGAGATGGCCCAGAAGATTGCTGTTATGGCGATTCCTCTGATCATGAATATGTTGAACGGGAAGGTCAAGGATGCCAAAGATAAGGGTATCGATGTGGGTGATTTGCTGGGGAGCCTGGCTGGTGGAGGGCAAGGCGGTGGCTTGATTGGAAAACTTGGGGGATTGTTTGGTGGTAAAAAAACTGCAGCAGGCGGCGCAAATCAGGGAGGTATCTCGGATATTCTTGGGAAGTTCTTTTAAGCGGCCGGCGATTCCCGAAGC
>DATCYD010000111.1:0-4478 GCA_036570465.1 Anseongella sp. | reverse complement strand
TCAGTACGATGCGTTGGTGGGGGATAAGAAAGTGAAGCAACTCGAAAATATGGATCCCAATTCGCCGGAACCGTACAGGAATGTGCGTCCGATGGATGGCATTTTGCTTCCATCGTACCGGCTTCCTTCCGAGGCGGAATGGGAATATGCAGCGCTGGCCCTGGTAGGGACTCAGGAATTTGAGAACTGGGAGGAAAAACGGATCTATCCCTGGAACGGCCTTTCAGTGCGAAGCTCTGAAGGAAAGACACAGGGTGTTTTTATGGCCAATTTCAAGCGTGGACGGGGTGACAACAAGGGCATTGCAGGGTATGGGAACGATGATTTTATCATTACCGCTCCAACGAAAAGTTATCCGGCAAACGATTATGGCCTTTACGATATGGCTGGTAACGTCAGTGAATGGGTGCAGGATGTGTACCGCCCGTTGAGCTTTCAGGATGTAAATGACTTCAATCCCTTCCGGGGAAATCTTTATACGACCATCCTTCGGGATGAAAATGGCAACCCGCTTCCCAAAGATAGTCTGGGAAGGCTGCCAATGTCTATTGATACTTTCAATTTCGATAATCCGGATAAACGTGGCGTGAATGACCCGGAGGAAGATTACATGTATGGCGAAAGTTCGCTGATCACTGACGAGTCACGTGTTTACAAGGGCGGTTCGTGGAACGATCGGGCCTACTGGCTGACTCCCGGCTCCCGGCGGTATCTGGCTCAGGATTCGGCCACGGCAACCATCGGTTTCCGTTGTGCCATGATCAGTGTGGGGGAACCGGCTGACCTGAGCGCTTCTCAAAGCAGAAGAAAAAAGTTTAAAAAACCCAAGTCGCGAAGGTGGTAATTGATCTGAATGCGTGAAAACGGAGGACCTATACAGTCTGTTCAGGCAACATCCCGCCGTATCCACGGATTCCAGGAATATTCAGCCGGATAGTCTTTTTTTCGCCCTGAAGGGGCCGCACTTTAATGGGAACGCGTATGCTTCGCAAGCCCTGGAAGCAGGCGCGTCATTTGCCATTGTGGATGAAGCGGAATATGCCGTCCATGATCGCTGTATCCTGGTCCCGGATGTGCTGAATTCCCTGCAAAACCTGGCCTGGCATCATCGCGGGCAGTTTAACATCCCGGTTGTGGGCATCACTGGCTCCAACGGAAAAACGACCACCAAAGAACTTCTGCATTCGGTATTGTCCCGGCAATTTAATACCCTGGCTACCCGCGGGAACCTGAATAATCATATTGGGGTTCCACTCACCTTGTTTCAGATTAATGCTGAAACCGAAATAGCGGTGATAGAAATGGGCGCCAATCATCAAAAGGAAATTGAATTACTCTGTTCCATTGCCCAGCCTACTCACGGCCTCATTACCAACATAGGCAAAGCGCATCTGGAAGGGTTTGGCAGCCTTGAGGGGGTCATGAAAGGCAAGAAGGAATTGTACGACAGCCTTTCGATCAACAATGGGATTGCCTTTGTCGCGTCCGGCCATGCCCGCCTTCGGGAAATGGCTGACGGCCTCCCCCATGTAGTCTGGTACGGCACTGATGCTTCCTGCGATATCCGCGGGGAGTTGCTGGAGACTTCCTCACACCTGGTATTTTCCTGGAGCAAAAAACCTGCGGCTAAGCAAGGCCCGGAGGGCATCCGCGGAAACAGCATGGCTAACAGGCAGGTCTCCGGCGGGCAAGTCTCCGGCGGGCATAGGTCTGGCCGAAATGGAGCAGACGACCCGCTGACGATCCATTCGGCGCTAAGCGGGGCTTATAATTTTGAGAATCTGTTGGCAGCTGTATGTGTGGGAGACCATTTTGGACTATCTCCGGAAGTGATCAAGAAAGGGATTGAAACGTATGTGCCGGCCAATAATCGTTCGCAAGAAGTGCAACAGGGCAGTAATCGCTTGATTTTAGATGCCTACAATGCTAACCCGGGGAGCATGGAGGTGGCGTTGCGGCATCTGGCATCCCGGCCTGAGCCTAAAAAGGCGGCTGTTCTTGGGGATATGTTCGAGCTGGGGGATTTCTCGGACCAAGAACATGCCTCGGTGATCCGCCTGGTGGAAGAACTGGGAATTCAACCGGTATTGCTGATTGGTCCTCAATTCTTCCGTCACCGGAAATCAGCTGATTCAATGCTGTTCTTCGAAGATACTGGATCTGCCGGAGATTGGCTCCGCAATCACCCCCTGGGTGATGCACTGGTTTTACTGAAAGGATCGCGTGGCATGCGGTTAGAACAGCTACTGCCTCTTCTCGACGTATAAGCCGACATCTTCAATGGCCTTTAATACCGGATCGCGCATATTCTGTTCGAGCAGGAAGTGATACATACCCGCCTGGCGGAAATGCGTGCTGTCACTAAAGGGTATCCGGTAAGAATACAGGTTTCCAGATCCGTCGCCCAGCCAGCGTCCGTCGGGGGCGGCCAGCAGGAATTCAAACCGGTTGGTGGTTGTATCCTGGCCGGGACCTATGACATGGATCAGCAGGAAAAGATTCGAATATTTATAATCACCTGTATGCCGAAGGTTCAGTGCCAGGGAATAGACCGCCGAGGTATCTTCCACTTGCAGGTCGAACCCGGGGGTCATTTCATAGCTCCAGCCCCGGTCGTCGATGGCGGCGTAACTATCCAGCATGGCTTGTTGCTGGCACCCTTGAAAAAGTGTCTGCAGAAATAGCAGGGCAACAATATGGAAAACGTTGCTTTTGGGCAAGGTCATGAATTTTTGGGAGGGCGGTTTCTCCTGTTTTTGTTTGGACGCTTCTTTTTTCTCCGGTTCCTATCCTTGTCATCCAGCCGGGTAATGCTGTCCTGGCCTACCACATTTTCATAGCCTATTTCCTTCTTGATCGTGGGTTTCGGTTCGGCTTCCCGAAGATCGGCAGGACGTTCGCCTTTCCGGTTGCGGTCCAGGATATCGTTGACCATTTTCACCGGAACGGGTATCCAGTTTTCGGCCGCGGAATAGCTGAACCACATCAGTTTCTTGAAGATATCTGTTTTTTGCAGCAAGGCGGTGCCCCGCTGGGTTTCAATGTGGGTGATATTGTCTGGAAATTCATTCAGGGCGTCCATGTAGGCATCCAGCTCATAATTGAGGCAGCATTTGAGCTTCCCGCATTGCCCTGCCAGTTTCAGGGTATTCAATGACAAATTCTGATACCGGGCCGCTGCGGTGGATACACTTTTGAAATCGGTTAGCCAGGTGGAGCAACACAGCTCCCTGCCACAGGATCCAATGCCCCCCAGGCGACTGGCTTCCTGACGCATGCCAATCTGCCGCATTTCAATCCGTACCCGGAAAGCTTCTGCCAGCTTGCGAATCAGTTCGCGGAAATCTACCCGTTCCTCGGCGGTATAATAAAAGGTTGCCTTGGTTCGGTCTCCCTGATAATCGACATCGCTGAGTTTCATGGAAAGTCCCAGGTGGTCAATGATCTTCCGGGCCCGGTGCAGGGTCTCGTATTCCAGTGACTTTACCTGTTCCCATTTTTTGACATCGGATTCGGTAGCCCTGCGAAGCAGCTTCTTCAGATCGGCGCTTGCGGGTACATTTTTTCGTTTCAGCTGCAGACGGACGAGTTCGCCGGTCAGGGTGACATGCCCTACATCGTAGCCGCCGGTGGCGCTTTCCACCGCCACCAGATCGCCGGATTCTACATACACCTGTTGCGTATTCCGGTAAAAATCTTTCCGCGCACCTTTAAAACGCACTTCTACGACATCAAACCGGGTATCTTCCGATGGCAGCGACATATCGGCCAGCCAGTCATAAACATCCAATTTACTGCATCCGCCGTCGGTCAGACAGCTTCCATTATTTTTACATCCGGCAGGCGTACCGCATCCGCCGGAAGAACATGTACTACATCCCATAATTGATCTCCTGGATCGTCACTCACTTTTCAATAACTTCATGATCTGCAAAGATACGTCTAAAAAGAGAATTCTCGGATTGGCGTTCCGCTCGATGTGATAGATGGCCTTCTCCAACTCCGCTGCAAGGTCCTCTGCCCGTTTCGGGGTCAGCTGCGTAGAGAACCGGGTGACGAACGCAAGCTCGTCGCCGCGTGCCTGTACCGGAACTCCCACGCGGTGCAATACGCTTTGCCGTACCAGCGATAAGCCATAACGAAGCAGGTTCTTCTGGTTTTCCCGCCCCAGCCTGGTGGCCTGTTCAATCCATTCGCTCATTTTCAACCCTTCGCCCTGATAGCAGATGCGCATCCAGTCAACGAATAGCTGGCCAAAATCACTGCTCTCTCCTGCAGAAAGGTCCAGCGCCGCCGATAGATTTCCTACCGATAAGCGCGCTGCCTGCCGGGCTACTTCTGCCCCCACCCCGGTATCCACCAGGTAATTGACCACCTCCTCTTCCTGAATGCGACCGGTGCGGACCAGCTGGGTTCGCGACAACAGGGTCGGAAGCAGCCGGTCGGGCTCTTCGCTCACCAGCAAAAAAAGTGTTCGG
>DATCYD010000110.1:0-5559 GCA_036570465.1 Anseongella sp. | reverse complement strand
GCCCGGTTTCCAGGCTGTCCTTTCCCGCATGAAATGGCTCATCAATATGACCGCTGGCAACCAGCACCCGGGGGGTATAGTTCGACGAAAGGGGCATTTTATGTCCTTCCCCGTCGAGATAAAAATGATGGTTACGCTCATTAATAATGCGCACCAACGGTTGACGTTGGCTAACTTCCACCTTCAACACCCCATTTACACCGGCATATACCGAGACATCTTCTACATAAGGTGATTTCAGAATGGCCTTTTCCAGGTTACGCAGCCCTGCATAATTGATCGGATGCCAGAGCACCGTGGAATCCGCCTTGTCCACCAGGGCCCGGACCTCGTCACGGGTAATCAGATAATGCCCACCGGGAATGACAATATCAAGGCTCTTGCACATCACTTTCGCTTGCTTTCGATGTACAAATCCCATCAAAACAGCGAGTCCGACCGCCATTACGAGTATGCCCCCTCCTTTTAATATGATGTTCCCTGTCATGACAGCAAGTATTCTTTAAGCGGCGCCACCAGACGGTCAATGTCTCCGGCGCCTGCCGTTACCAATATTTCCGTTCCTTTCCGTCCGATCCGCGGGAACAGATCCTCTTGCGAACTCAACTGCTTTTTTTCAAGCCTTATCTTATCCAGCAGCATCGATGAATTCACACCTTCCAGGGGTTTTTCACGGGCAGGATAGATCTCCAGTAAGATCAACTCATCCACCTTTGCCAGGCTTTCGGCAAACTCGTCTGCAAAATCCCGGGTGCGGGAGAATAAATGTGGCTGGAAAACCATCGTCAGCTTCTTTCCAGGATAAAGTTGACGGATCGAAGCAATGCAAGCATCCAGTTCCCTGGGGTGATGCGCATAATCATCGATGAAAACAAGGTTATTCTCCAAATCCCTGATAATGTATTCAAAACGTCTTTTGATCCCTTTGAAGGCTTCGATAGCTTTCTTTACATGTTCCGGGTCTATCCCAAAACGTAAAGCCGCTGTCATAGCCGCAACAGCGTTTTCTACATTATGAAGGCCGGAGAACAGCATCTTTACATCCTGGATCAGGTGTCCATCCCAGGCATAGTCAAACACATAACTGCCATTCACCACTCGAATTCTACGGGCCTGTGCGTCAACCCCTTCTCCTTCTTCAAGTGCATAAACCAGTCCTGGATGCTGCAGTGGCAAACCAGCCTTTCGGATCAGTGTTCCACCACGATGAAGCTGACCGGCAAATAGTGAAAAAGATTCTTCCAGCGTGCCTTTATCACCATAAATATCCAAATGATCCGCATCCATTGAAGTGATCACAGCGATATCCGGGTGTAGGGTCAGGAAGGAACGATCAAACTCATCGGCTTCCACCACCATGGCATTTTCCCGCCCAAAAAGCACATTACTTTTATAATTGGTCATGATGCCACCGACAAAGGCAGTGCAATCATATCCGGAATGCTTCAGAATATGAGCGATCATGGCGCTGGTGGAGGTTTTTCCATGTGTGCCGGCCACCGCGATGGTATGCATATCCTTACTCAGCATGCCCAATACAGCTGAACGCTTGTACAATTCATACCCAGCATCCCGGAAAAACGTTACGATGGAACTGTCTGCCGGGATGGCGGGTGTATAAATGATCAAGATATCTTCCAGGACACTCTCTGAATTAAACGGCGGCAGGATGGCAGCAACATCATCGCTATAACTCACCGAAATCCCCTCCGCTTCCAGTTCACGGGTAAGAGCACTGGGCGTTTTGTCATAACCAGCCACCTCGCAACCTTTCCGTTTGAAATAACGGGCCAGACCGCTCATGCCGATGCCGCCGATGCCAATCAGATATACATTATTGATATGTGCCAATGTTTGGTTCACGATACCTGTTCTGTTGTTGATTCCTGAGCAATCTTTAAAATCATCGCTGCGATTTCCCGGGCAGCTCCGGGTTTCGCAAGCCGGCCGATATTACCCGCCAGCAAGGCTTGCTTCTCTTCATTTCCGAGCAGATCAAGTGCCGCCGGAATTAATTCACTTGCAGCAATTTCATCCTTGATCAACAAAGCCGCCTGTTCTTTTACAAGCGCCATTGCATTTTTTGTCTGATGATCTTCCGCTACGTTCGGTGAAGGCACCAAAATGGCAGGTTTGCCTACCACACAGAGTTCGGAAATGGTTCCCGCTCCCGCCCGGGCGATGATCAGGTCAGCCGCCGCATACGCCAGATCCACCCGATCCACAAATTCCAGCACCCGAACATCCGGATGAACATTCTCCCGGAACGATTCCTTAATGGCCGGATAATAAACCCGCCCTGTTTGCCAGATCAACTGCACCTTCTTCTCCTTCAGCAAGTTCAGATAATCAGACGCACTTTTATTGAGCGTACCCGCCCCCAGACTTCCTCCGGTCAGGAAAATCGTCTTTTTACCAGCATCCAGCCCGAAGTGGCGCAAGCCTTCTGCCCGCTTATCAGCTACATCCAGCAACTCCCCGCGCACCGGGTTTCCCGCCAGCACAACCTTCTCCGCATCAAAAAACCGCTCCATCCCCTGGTATGCCACAAAGATCTTCACAGCCTTGCGTCCCAGATTGCGGTTGGTAATTCCTGGGTATGAATTCTGTTCCTGGACTACCGTAGGAATACCTTGCCGTCCGGCCGCTAATAACAGCGGCCCGGAGGCATACCCACCTACACCCACTGCAACATGCGGTTTGAATTCCTGGATGATCCTATTCGACTTCCACATACTCTTTAAAAGTTTCACCGGAAACAACAAATTGCTCCAGGTGATCCGCCGATGCAGGCCCTGTATATCCAACCCCTCAATCCGATACCCTGCCTTCGGCACTCGTTCCATCTCAATCCTCCCCCGGGCTCCCACAAACAACAACTCCACCGAAGGCTCCAGTTCCCTGAGCGCATCCGCAATGGCCAGCGCCGGGAACAAATGCCCCCCCGTACCTCCTCCGCTTATGATAACCCTTTTCATCTCTTCTAAACCAGCAACTAGGCTTCTTCTTCTTCAACATCCCGGCTAACACTGAGGATAATCCCAAAAGCCAGACTGGTAAACAAAATGGATGTCCCACCCATGCTCACCAGCGGAAGCGACACCCCCGTTACCGGAAAAAGATTTGTAGCAACGGCCATATTGGCAAAGGCCTGAATAACCAGACTGAAACTCAATGCCGCCGCCAGCAATGCCCCAAATGCCTTGGGGCTGTTAACCACTATTTTTACAGACCTGAATAAAAACAACAGGTACAAGGCAATTACACCCACGCCTCCGATCAACAGTCCATATTCTTCAATGATCACCGCATAAATAAAATCCGCGTAGGGCGAAGGCAGAAAATTCCGCTGCGTGCTATTACCTGGCCCCTTGCCAAAGGTTCCCCCGGTAGCAATGGCAATCTTCGCCTGATCAATCTGGTAGGTATCATCCGAATGAGCCAGCTCCGGATGGAGGAACGAATTTACCCTGGCCTTGTAAACCCCGCGACGGGGACCCAGGAAAACCACGCCGGCCACCAGCAACCCTCCTGCCAGACATACGATCGCAATCTGCTTCACACTTACCCTTCCAATCAGCAACAACAAAACACTGGTCCCGAAAACCATTAACGCTGTTGATAAATTGGCCGGCGCAATCAATCCGCAAACTGCGAGTATCGAAATAAAGATGGGCAGAAAACCCTCTTTGAAATTCTTGATCTTTTCCTGGCGTTTGGTCAGTTCCCTTGCCAGGAACATGTAAAGAGCCAGCTTGGCCAGATCTGAGGTTTGAAATGTCTCATTAATCACCGGGATCATAATCCAGCGACTTGCCTGATTAATGCTGGACCCAAAAAACAGCGTGTAAAGCAGTAGTGGAATGGAAACATACAAAAGAACCTGCGCAATCCTGGAATAATAGCGATGGTTGATCAAATGGGCAATATACATCAGTACCAGGCCAGTCACGATCACCGAGCCATGACGAAACAAATAAGAAAATGTAAAGCCATCATTGGCTGAACGGTATGCCAGCGTCCCGGTAGAACTGTAAACGGCCAGGATCGAAAAGACTGAAAGCAGTATTGCCACCAGCCAGATCCACCGATCACCCCTCGCTTTCTGAAATATCGTTTCCATTTTTCTTCCGTTTCTAGTTTCATTGCTGTTGCGTCAGCAACCTAAAGCTGTTTTATTGCTTCTTTAAATTGATTGCCGCGGTCTTCATAATTTTTGAAAAGATCGAAGCTGGCACATGCAGGCGACAGCAATACTGTATCGCCTTTGTTAGCCAGGTGGTAAGCTACTCCTACCGCCTCACGTGCGCTGAGCGTATTCACGATGATCTCTGTATCTTCTTCAAATGCATCGTGGATCTTGCCATTATCTTTACCCAAACAAACAATCGCCCTGACCTTTTCGCGTACCACCGGTTTCAACATGCTGTAGTCATTCCCCTTATCCACCCCGCCGGCAATCCAGACGACAGGGGATGTCATGCTTTCCAGCGCATACCAGGTTGCATTCACATTTGTGGCTTTGGAATCATTGATGAATTCAATACCCTGGATCTTCCCAACCTGCTCCAGACGATGCTCCACGTTCTTAAAATCCCCAAGGCTTTCCCGAACTACTTCGTTACGCAGTTCCAGCACTTTGGCCGCAATGGAGGCCGCCATTGAATTGTATAAATTATGTTTCCCCTGCAATGCCAGTTCTGCTATTGTCATGTTGAATGTATTATGTTGTGTTTTTACGATCATTTCGTTTTGGTCCAGCCAGGCCCCGGTTTCCAGCTTTTCCTGAATGGAAAAAGGGTACTGCCGGGCTGCCGGCCGATGGTTGGTCAGGCCCTGCCGGATCCCCTCGTCATCGTGGCAGTAAATAAAGCTGTCTGTTTCCTGCTGATTCTGCAGGATCCTGAATTTGGAATTTGTATAATTCTCAAAGCGGTATTCATACCGGTCCAGATGGTCGGGAGTAATGTTGGTCAGGATGGCAATATTGGTCCGGAACTGATGCATATCATCCAATTGGAAGCTACTCAGTTCCAATACATAGTAGTCATAATTCTGCCGGGCCACCTGCCTGGCGAAACTTTGTCCGAGGTTACCGCCCAGTCCGGCATTCAATCCTGCACTTGTCAGCAGGTGGTGGGTTAGTAGTGTCGTCGTGGTTTTTCCATTGCTTCCCGTGATCCCGATCATACAAGCGCTGGAATAGCGGCCTGCAAACTCGATCTCTGCAATCACCGGAATCCCCATTTTCCGGAACGATTGCACCACCGGAGCCGTTTCCGGAATACCAGGGCTTTTAATCACCTCGGTGGCATCCGCCATGCGTGAAAAAGTATGCTTCCCTTCTTCAAAAGGCACTTCCAGTTCCTGTAGTTCCAGACGGTACTTTTCCGCAATCTGTCCGGAATCGGAGACAAACACTTCATAGCCCTGCTCCCGGGCAAGCACAGCACTGCCTGTACCGCTCTCGCCGCCTCCCAGAATAACTATTTTACGTCTGTCATCCATTTTACCTGACTTTTAAAGTAACGATGGTCACTACCGCCAGAATAATCCCCA
>DATCYD010000109.1:0-11987 GCA_036570465.1 Anseongella sp. | reverse complement strand
TATTTGCTTCGATGATCCCGATTGTTTTGTCCAGGAAGTCCTTATCGATATCTGAGAAAGTGCCATTATCGATTGTTTGTTTGATATGGCTGATGTCTTTAAAGAAATTTTTAATCCGGCGCCTGTTTTGAAATACACTTTCCACGACAGCGTTGAGATGTTCGGTCCGGAAAGGCTTTCTGACGTAAGCGTCCGCTCCGCAGTTCAGGCCTTCGATTTCTTGTTCGATACTGGTTTTTGCGGTTAGTAGGATGACAGGAATATGGCTTAAATGGAAATCTCCCCTGACCTCTGTACATAAGTCCAGTCCGCTTTTGCCGGGCATGATTACGTCCAGGATCATCAGGTCCGGATGCAGGACTTTCGAGAATTTAAGGCCGTCTGATGCATTTGAGGCTTCGTAAACGGCAAATTTTTTTATAAAGACCTCCTTGATCTCATTCCGGATGGCAGGCTGGTCATCAACGATCAACAGTTTTGGGAAATGGTGATTTTTAGCATGATACAGCGTCTCCTCAATGGCTGGGTTGTCCGGATAGTCCACGTTTTTTAGATGGTCGAATAACGAGCCTTCGGATCGGATATCCGTTGCGGCGGGTTCGATCGGGTCGGTTAGATGTCCTTGAGTGGTGGTGGCATATTGGGGTAACTTTACAATAAATATACAGCCTTGCCCCTTTTCGCTTTCTGCAACGATGCTGCCTCCAAGAAGTTCGACCAGACTTTTGGTATAAGAGAGCCCGATTCCGATACTGGGAAAGGACTTATTGGAGGTGTCAGGGTTTTCAAACGAGTTGTACCTGTCGAATATGTATGGAAGATGTGCATCATCGATACCTTCTCCTGTATCGGATAGCTCAATTTCAATGAAATGGTCCCTGGGTTCTTTCAGCTCCAGTTTTATTAAATCGCCATGAGAAGTGTGCTTAAATGAGTTGGAGAGCAAATTCAAGATTATCTTTTCCAGCTTACTTGTATCGGTACCGGTCAGCATACTTTCGGGGAGTTCAGCGATAAAGCGGATTCCCTTTTGTTCCGTAATTTCATTGAACTGCCGAGCGATATTCTCAATGACGGGAACAATATCGACCTCTTTTATTGATAACTCAACCTCGTTATCCTCGATTTTCCTGAAGTCCAGCAATTCCTGGAACAGGCGTAGAAGTCTTTTCGCGTTATCCTGGATGATCGTTGATTTCTCTTTGATATAGCTGTCGGCATGCTTGTAATGATAAAGCTTTTCCGCAGGGCTGGTGATCAGGGTGAGCGGAGTACAGAATTCATGCGTAATATTCGTGAAGAATTGAATTTTGGAGTTATACACCTCCTCGTCCTTTTCATGTTTCAGCTTTTCAATAAGAATAGCTTTTTTGAATTCCGATCTCTTTTTAAGAATAACGAAGATCAGGTACCCGATTGCTCCAGTGATGATGATATAGAGCAACCAGGCGATATCGGATTTCCAGAGCGGGGGAAGAACCTTAATATCGAAGGATGTTTCTACAGAGCTCCAGTAGCCGTCTTCGTTGGACGAGAGAACAATGAACTTATACGACCCCGGGGGGATATTAGAATAGGTAGCGCTATTGTTTTGACCATCTGTGTATAGCCAGTTGTTGTCAAAGCCGGCTAGTTGGTATTTATAGATACATTTCTCGTTATGGATGTAGTTAATGGCGCTAAAGCCGACTTTAAAATAATTTTCGTCATATTTCAGCGTGATCTGCTTCTTATTGATGATGTCGGCATAGAAATTTTTTTTATCCTTTGGAACACTACTGTTCAAAACTTCTAAATTCGTTATTTCGGTTCTGGGTAAAAGACTGCTTTCCTTGATCTGATTTGCCTGAAAGCAGGTAAGACCGTTGATGCCGCCGAAATAAAACATATTGGTTGCCGGATCTCGAAAGTAAGCACCATCGGCGAATTCGTTGCTCTGCAAACCATCCTGATAGCTATAGCTCTTGAATGTTTCGGACCAAGGGTTGAACCGTGATATCCCGTTATTCGTGCTTAACCATAAGGTGCCCAGCTCGTCTGTCAATATACCATGCACAGTGTTGTTTTTTAACCCATCGGCTTCGGTGTATGATTGAAAACGGATCTTATGGAGATCGTCGGTATTGCTGATCTTGCTCAGGCCGCCGCTGGTTCCGATCCAAAGCCGGCCCTCGCGGTCTTCCTGAAGACAGAGCACGTCGTTATTGCAAAGGGAACCGCTATCCCCGGACACATGTTTAAAAACCGAAAACGTTCCGTTTCCGGCATCAAAATAATTCAACCCCCCTCCACGTGTACCGATCCACAAATCGCCGTTTTTCGCCGGATGAATGGTATATATAATATTATGGCTCAAAGACCGGGGGTTTTCCGGTTCGTACTGATATTGTTTGAAGAATACCGGTTTCAGGTAATTTCCAGCCCGTTTGAACTTTATATGTATCAGGCCGTATCCGCTCGTACCCAGCCACAAACTTCCGTCGTTGTTAGGAATAATGCAATAAACCGATTTGAACAACGTGCCGGCTGGATCGCCGGGGGCTATTTTAAGAAGAAGGCTGGTTTCTGGGTCTATCATGGCAACACCGTAATCGTCACTCCCGATCCATATTTCATTTGCCATTCCTTTAGCAAGCGCGAATACGTTTTTGTTCAGGCCCCACTTTTCGGTGTATATTTCAACATGGTCCTCCATGATCGGCCTGCCTGGTTCAAACGAAGTTACCTTTAACAAGCCTCCCCCCTTGGTACCCAGCCATAAATCGTTTTGCGCAGGCAGTATGGCCCGCACGGCATTATTTCGCACATGAGGTACTTCGTCTCCCGACAATACGTGAAACAGTTTGTTATTGGGGAATACTTTGATGATCCCGTGACCGTCCGTTCCCAGCCACAGAATCCCGTTCGTTGATTTCCAGGAAGATAAAACCTGAATAACACCCAGCAGGCCATGGATCTTCGTGCCCGGACGGATCCGGTCGGGGTGATAATAGATACTGTCCAGATCGTTCGGATTTAGAATATAGAGATCATTTTCAAGCTGGGTGACAGATCGGCTTGGGTGATGATAGCGATAGATATTTCCGATCATATTCCTGAAAACGACCCAGTCTTCGCCTGCGCTTAAAGTCTGTACAACGTCCAGAGAGGGGATCGTTATTTTTTCAAGCTCGATAAATTCCGGGGTCCGGCCAGTATAAACGATCTTCCCGTATATGGCAGTTCCCGATTGATCGATTATCCAGAAATGGTCATTTCCTGTAATGTGGAAATCTCGGATATGTTTCAGCGAATACGGAAGCTTTATGAATTCCTTAGCCTCGTAGGAAAAATAGCCGAGTCCCCAGTTATCCACAGCGCAGAAAATATTCTTTCTGTTGTCCACTCCGATAAAGAAGCTATTCTCCCTGATGGGGATGTTCTCATCCTGGAAGAAAAACCGTTCAAATTCCCGGGTGGCCCTGTTGAACCGGTTTATGCCCTGATCTGTTGATATCCAGAGCCTGTTGTGCTTGTCTTCCAGTATGTTCCGGATAATATGGTGACTAATGCTTTGTTCCTTTCCGGCCTGGGGTTTGAATAATTCGATCTTGTTTCCGTTGAATCTGTTCAGCCCGTCCCACGTACCTATCCAAATGATCCCTTCGTGATCTTCAAAAATACAATTGACTGCACTGTTGGAAAGCCCTGCGTTGCTGGTGATCTTGACAATGGTATACGGGTTGCCGGCAGACGCGCGCGCCGGCAATATTATGCTGAAAATCAGCAAAATGACGATCAGTTTAGGGGCTTTCAGCATGAGAGCGCTTCTTTTGGCAATAAAAGATACAGATTTTATATCTTATTTCACGGGATTATCCAACGCGCTGCCTGCGAATGTAATATATGTATGCGTCATTGTAAGATTTGTACACAGACCGGACGCGGGCGCATAATAACCCGTGTACATCTTTGATGATATAGTACACGTCCGGTCTGTGTACGGGAATTAGCTTTGCCTTTAGTTGAATAGCGACCTAAGATGTATGTATAAAAAACGCCTCCTTCTTTTATGTGCTTTAGCTTTGACGCAATGCAGGAATTATTCTCATACCCATTCCGATTGGCAGCTGGGCCCGTTTATCAACGCCGGAATGAAGCCGGTGATGATTTCAGGGACCGGAGGCCCGGAACCTGATAATACCGATAATGCAGCAGTGATCAGGAAAGACGATAAATTTTATATGCTTTACAGGAACCCGGGTTCCCATATCAGCTTGGCATTCAGCGATAACGGAACGACATGGACGAGTTACTCCCATAATCCGGTGTTGTCGGCGGATTATGACGAGGATTTATCTGGAAGGGGCATGGAAAATCCCCGGCTGGTCGTTTACCAGAAGGTTTACTATGTTTATTATACAACCCGGGACGGCCTGTGCGTAGCTACCTCGACCGATCTGATCAACTGGACCAACCACGGAACAGCGTTAGGCCGGAAGATCTATAACGGAGCCGTTCTGATGAACCCGGGCAATAAGGCTGTGAAGCTTGATAGTCAATTCGTCATGTATTCATCGACGGCCTCCGGACCTGTCATCTCCTACTCGAGGGATCTCATTCACTGGGAAATCCAAAACGTAGAATTCGATCTTCCTGAGAAATATAAGCCGGCTGAAATATGCATGGCCCTGACCGATTACCATGAAAACGGGGACCATATTATTCTGTTTCTCAGAAATACTGTGCCAGGCCGGGCTTTGATCAGTAAACGTGACCCCCAAAAAATAATTCAATACAGCGAGGACGCTTTTTTGATACCGGGAAGCGGCGAACCAACCGGCAGGCCAGTAGCTGAAACCTGGGCAGCAATCATGAAACATAAAGGTAAATGGTGGCTCTGGTACAAAGATACGGACCTTGCCATCCACCTGGCGACGACCGAAGAATAAATACAATAGTCATAAATTTAACCCTAAACCAGATTTAAAACCTAAAACCATGAGCAAACTTACTACGTTGACGGCCATTGCCGCCTTATGGTTGTTTTCTTCATGCGAAGATGAAATAGTAAAGGCACCCCCCGTCCCTGAGATCGGGTTTGTGCAGTCCGGCGCTACCGTAGCGGATAACTCGGAAGATTACCTCTTTGCTGAGATCAGGGCATCCGCGGCGGTAGGAGCCTTTGATTATCCAGTATTCTTTGAGCTAAGCGGAACGGCGGCAGAGGACGTGGATTTCTCCATCAGTCATCAGCCCTACGAAGGCGCCTCGGGAAATATGCTCTATATGGCCACTGTAGCACAGGGAACAAGCACAGCCGCTGTAGCCCTGCTGCCGATCGATACAACAGGGCCGGACAGAACCATTCGTATCAAGCTTTATCCGGACCAGGAAGGGAAACGGTACACGGTTGACGAAGAGAATTCCGAATATATATTGACTATCCGGAACAACTAGTAGAACCTAAATCAAGCACGATGACAAAATTATATTATTGCAAGTTATTGGTACTTGCGTTTTCCATGTTGCTTCCGGCGTTGGGAAAAGCGCAGCAGCAAACCGTTACCGGGACAGTGGTTTCGGATGAAACCGGAGAACCGCTGCCTGGCGTGAGTGTTACACTGAAGGGCGATACCAGGGGGACCTCCACAAACGCAGATGGAAATTATTCCATACTGGTTTCTTCCCGGAATGCAATTCTCGTATTCGAATTACTGGGTTTTACGCCCCAGGGAGTGAACATATCGGGACGATCCATCATCAATGTGACGCTTATGCCGGACGTCCGACAACTGGAGGAAGTAGTAGCGATAGGATATGGTACGGTACGAAAAAGCGACCTTACCGGGGCGGTATCTTCCCTGAAAATGGAGGATATCGAGGGCATCCCCCTCAATTCCATCGAACAGGGTATACAGGGACGGATAGCAGGCGTTCAGGTCACTCAATCTTCCGCGGCTCCCGATGGAGGTATCAGTATGATTATCCGCGGTTCCAACTCCCTGGTCGGCGGTACTGAACCATTATATGTTATCGACGGCATTCCGATATCCGGAGGCAATGAACAGATCTGGGGGCCGGACGATGGCGGCGGACCGGCGGGAGAGGGGCAGGAACTGAGTCAGGCTCCCAATTTCCTCAGTTTTCTGAATCCCGACGACATTGAATCGATAGAAGTGCTTAAAGACGCTTCGGCAACCGCGATCTACGGATCGAGGGCTTCCAACGGTGTTGTCCTGATTACGACAAAGCAAGGAACTGTAAAGCCGACCATTAGTTTCAACGTAACAACCGAGATGGTGCAACCATTCAGACGATGGGATTTATTGTCTGCAGAGGAATACGCAGAGTACCGCAGGCTGAACACGATAGTGGGCGAATATATGAACGGGAGCACTTATGAGGATATTATCGAGTCCGGACTCCCCCATAGCGGGACTTACTCCGCTTCTGACGGGAGTTACACGCCTTCTCCGGAAGATTACGCCGCCGGCCGGGCAGCCTCTACTGACTGGCAGGACGTCATCTTCCGCAACGCACTTACTCAGCGATATTCGCTAAGCTTATCAGGAACCGCTAATAAGCTTCGCTATTATATCGGCGGAGGTTATAACAATCTTCAGGGCCCTGTCATCAACAGCAGTTTCGACAGGTATTCCCTTAGTAGCAAATTGAGCGGTAACGCGGGAACCAACGTCACATTCACTAACTCATTGAATGCTGTGCGTACGGTCGGGAAGCGGGTACAAGCCGACATTGCGGTTTCAGGGGCGAATAGCGGCATTATGACAAAAGCTTACCGGTCAAACCCCTTAACCCAGATCGGTCAGATCTGGTTTGAAGAAATTGAGGGAGACCTCGTTGGGAGCGACGATCCATATACCCTGGCAACGGCATTCGATGATGTCAATACTACCAGCCAGATAATGAATAACCTGCAGCTGGATTGGGAGGTGATCAAAAACCTGCATGTTAAAGTTTCCGGAGCTGTGCGGTACACCGCCAGACAGCGGGATATGTACTTCCCGCTATCAACCCAGCGTGGGCAGCTCAGGGGTAACGGAGCCGCTTTTTACGGAAATACCGAATCCCTGTACCTGATCAACGAGAATTTGCTTACTTACAGGTTCAGAAAAGAAAAGCACTTACTGGATGTACTGGGAGGATTCACCATGGAGCGGACCACCAGGCGCAGCGCTGCTGCCCGGACATCCAACTTTCTGAACGATTTTACCCGGTATTATAATCTGGGCGCAGGTACCGACTTCACGAAGCCGGGCACAGGATTCGGACAGATCGATTTGACCTCCTTCCTTTCCAGGTTGAATTACAACTACGATAACCGGTACCTGCTGACTGCGTCGCTTCGTGCCGATGGAAGTTCAAAATTTGGCAAGTACAACAAATGGGGATATTTCCCCTCAGCTGCTTTTGCCTGGCGGGTGAGTAATGAATCCTTTATGAGCGACATAAAGAGCATCAGTGACCTGAAACTGAGGCTGTCCTATGGCGTAACCGGGAATCAGGGATTGTCGTCTTACCAGTCCCTGCCGCAACTTATGCCGGAAAGTTATCCCTTCGAAGATGCAGTTTCGATAGGGTATCAGAATGCCATTATAGAGAATCCCAACCTGCGGTGGGAAAGAACGACGCAATACAATGTCGGCCTGGACATCGCCTTGTTTAACGGCCGGATCGCCCTGACTGGCGAATACTATCTGAAGAGAACGGCCGACCTGCTTCAGGTGGTCTCCCTGGCGCCCAGCACAGGCTACCTTAAGCAGGTACAGAATTTAGGTTCGTTGGAAAACAAAGGGATGGAACTGGAAGTCAATGCCAAGGTCCTTACCGGAAAGCTAAAGTGGGACGTCGGTGCCGTATGGTTTAAAAATGACGTTGAAGTGCTCGACTTGGGCGGTATGGACGAATATCCGGGGGCATGGACGGTTTCCTGGGACTGGCGGCCCTTTCCCATCAAGGTAGGCAGGCCGTTGGGAGACATATATGGGTATCGGGTAGATAAAGTAATGAAAACCCAGGAGGATATCGCCAACGCCGCAAATGACCTGCCCACGAAAAATATCGGTGAATTCGATTTTGTAAAGGATGAGGAAGGGAATATGAAACTGTTCCGGCTTGGGAATACGAATCCCCGTTTCTCGCTAGGTTTCAATTCGACCTTTTCATACAAGGCCTTTGAGTTATCATTTCACTTAGCGGGAAGCATCGGTCAGGACATCTTTAATATGCAGGATCGTTTTCTCCTTTACGGTGATGGGGCCCAAACCACCAGAGATTATTATAACCGGTTCTGGATCCCGGAAGTAAAAGACGCATCGGGCAATGTCGTGATACCCGACAACGGCGGCGACCTCCATATGATCGCAGCTACCGGAGGAAGGACTTCGCTGAGCAATCTGAACGCGCCGATTGATCTGATGATCCAGGATGGATCATACGTCAAGCTTCGGAACCTGCAACTGGCTTATACATTACCTAAAAAATCGACTCCCGCATGGATGCGGCGATTGAGACTATATGCGTCGGTGACTAATTTATTCAGCTTCGACAACTACAGCGGCCTGGACCCGGAAGCCAGCGTGTACGGGCAGGATCCGACCAGAAGAGGGGTGGCCTACGGAGAATACCCCATGTCGCGAACCTTTACGTTCAGAGCTGATTTTCGGTTTTAACTCTTAAGAATAAGGACATGAAGAATCTGATAAAACACACCTGGCTTTTACTAATCCTGTTCAGTTGCAATTCGCTTGAACTTAACGAGGAGGCCTTCGATTTTATCTCACCCGATAATTTTTACAAAACGGAAAAAGACGCCGACGCCAGCTGCATCGGGCTATACAGCGCGATAGACAGGTTAGAAATATACCATGTTTTGAACGGTCTGGGTGCCGTCGGGCTCACCCGGAACAGCAATTACAGCTACCAGAATGCGGGAGATATCAATGAGCGCGATGATTTGATGAGGCGTGTTTGGCAATTTCTGTTCGAATCGGTGCGTAAAGCCAATACCACGATCTATTACCTGGAACAGTCTGCCATATCAGAGGAAGTGAAGAATCGTTATATCGCGGAGGCAAAAGCGATCCGGGCCTTTAGCTATTTCAGGTTGGTAAGGTTGTGGGGCGATATTCCGATGAGATTAAGCCCGCTTGTTGAGACCGACGACTTCCCTTTAACTCCTCTAAAGGATGTTTACCAGCAAATTGTTACGGATCTGGAATGGGCTATTCCCTCCCTTTGGAACCGGGGCGAGAAACCGGACGGACGTATGAACAAAAGTACCGGCCAGATCTTACTGGCCGATGTGTATCTGACCATGGCGTCTTCAGCCAGAAGCTACAACTCAGCGACTTCGGCAAGAAGTTTAAAACCCTACCATGATGCCTTTGGTGATCAGATCCAGGAGTTTTATGGGAAAGCGAAGACGCTGAGTGCTGAAGTGATCTCCGGCCCGTACAGCCTGTTGCCGGATTGGATGAATATGTGGGGTAAAGGCCCGGCGTTCGACAATCGCTACAATAATGAGTTTATCTGGGCCAGTCAAACAGCTTCCGGACTTTATGGACATGGTTTTGCCGATCATTATTCACCGATCTATTCCGAATATACACCTGCAAGCCGCACGCTGTTTACGGGAGTCACTTATGAGCATGTGGTTTCATTTGATACACTGGATCTGCGCTATACAGAAGGCCTCATCTGGGAATATAACGATGTGAACATCTCTGAAGCGAGGGGTCAATATGTTATTCAACGGTGGAGACGCCATGTGGACGACGAAAGCTATCCCGAGTCTACCAAAGGGAGTGTCATTATTAAGCGTACCTCCGACACCTTGATCTATGAGAACAAGTACTGGGAAATGTGCACGAAGAAATTCTTCGACATGACCTATACGATCGCTTCGCCGGCAGGCCCTGCTGGTGTAATGCCTTACTACCGGATGGCAGAGGCCTACCTCATCTACGCGGAAGCCGAAAATGAACTGAACGGCATGACGCAAGCTGCGGTTGACAAGGTCAATGCGGTCCGCGGGCGCGTCAACGTGGGGCTTTACTCAGCAGGGCAGTTTTCGAAAGAGGAATTCCGCGATCATATTCTTGATGAGTGGCTGTGGGAATTCACCTTGGAAGGAAAGGATTACTTTGACCTCGTACGGATGGGACAGTTGGAAGAACGGTGCTACGGTGTACAGGTTGACCGGTTCGGGAAAGATGGCGTAGAAAACCCCCGACCCCGGGATGCGGACGATTACTGGCTACCGTACCCCATTCTTGAAAAAGGACTGAACACGTTTCTGGCCGGTAAAGACCGGATGTCTTATCAATAAAACTGGTGACCATGCTAAAACTCTTCAAAATTAAGACAATACTGCTGATCTTCTTAGGAATATCCGTCGCGGACAAGGTCTGTGCCCAGGATTTCCGGCTGAAAACCGATTTTTCCCAAGTGGAATACGGGAATATCCCGCAGGGATGGCGGGACATGTTTGCCCGCAGGCCGTCGCGTAACTGGATGGTGGATGGAGAACAATTTCTCCGACCCGTACTCAAAGGGAAGGCAGCCCTCATCGCCCTGGAAGGAACTGTACCAGCCAACGTGAAGCTGTCTGCCAGCTTCAAAAAAACAGAAGACGCGGGTGTATTCTTTGGATTGGCCGGCCGTGTGGCCGATAGTCTGAACTTTTACGCGGCCAAAGTGTTGTCGGACGATAGATTTCAGATCGTCAAGGTCAGAGAGGGAGAAATGACCGTACTTACTGAAATGGTGTTTATCAAGAGGTACCGTTATCCGGAATTATGGGAATTGTCCTTGTCGTTGGAAGGCAGCATTATTAGCGGCGTTGTCAAGGATGCGGACGGGCACGTGATGGCGGAAGCATCGGCCAAAGATGAAGATCTTTCCACGGGAAGTATCGGCCTGTATTGCACGGAATTCGCGGCGGCCAAACAAATTATAGGCAGCGGCAAAGGCAAAACATCTGCCACGATGTCCCGCCCCCCGAAAACATCTAAAACGCCAAAAACTTCCAAAAAAGACAGCCCCGTCAAAATAAAAGCCCCGGTAGCTGCCGCATATACGGGGGATAAGCTCATCCGGCCGGCCAGCGACCCTGAGTCTATGAATACCCGTTTTTTAGCCATTGAAACCGGTTATGATATCATAGTAGCGGGTGCCGGAACCGGAGGTTGGGCCGCTGCCGTGCAAGCAGCCAGGATGGGACATAAGGTATTGATGCTCGAAGAAACAGACTGGATAGGAGGGCAAATGGCGGCGGCGGCAGTGACATCCATGGACGAGGCCGGCCCCCAGGTACGTGAACGGGGTATTTACCGGCAATTTCATGAAAGCATGGTGCTCTATTACTACACATTGGATAAAGACCCTTTTCAGGCCTATTACCATGGCCGGTCCACTCAAAACCAGCAGGAAGGCGGCTACGAACCTGCTATGGCACGTGCGATGCTCTACGGCTTTATCGACGACGCCCGGAAATCGGAAAACGGGGGAAAACTGGACGTGGTCCTGAGGACAAGCGTATCAGATGTGACGTTGAATGGGCAGCAGGTGACCGGTGTCACCATCAGCTATTGGGAAGACAATGGAAAAACGAGCAGCAAACAGGTGTCTTGTAAAATATTGGTAGATGCTACCGAGTATGGGGATGTGATCCCGCTGACCGGAGCCCCCTACCGTGTAGGCAATACCACAAGCGAGCAGCTTGATATTCAGGGAGCCGTCCAGGATTTTACCTATACCGGGGTGATCCGGGAATATCCCGATGGCATTCCCGACCATTTACGGATGACCGTGAAACCGCCGGATTACGAAAAATATAGCCGCACTTACGCCAATAAAACCAGCTATGGGGATTGGGGGCTTCACCGCGGGCGGCGGATGTACAGAGTAGCCCTGGCATGGAGGGGGATGGCGGATACGGAAAGCCCCATGACAGGCCGTATGACTGGTCTGAGGCACACGCT
>DATCYD010000108.1:0-3732 GCA_036570465.1 Anseongella sp. | reverse complement strand
CCCTTCCGAAATCACCTTCGCCCCAGGTCCATTGTTTTTTTCCCGGGCTTATATGATGATTGGCCACATGGAGAAGGCCCGCCTGAGTATCATTCTCATATCCGCCCATAAAATCGTATTCAGAACGGATTGCCATGTATGAAGTGGGTACCGGAATGGTATTGTATCGTGAAATGTCAGTCCCTGGTGAATAATCTACCTTATAATAGGTACCCCGGGCTATGGGAAAGGACGAAACATCGCGTTTTCCATGGTCGAATACCGCATGAACGTCAGGCGGAAACACCGACTGGTAGTGGTCATTCACCTTAACGGCCGGATTGGCCCACCACAGGAACGTCTGTGGAAAATGGGTGCGATTGTATAATTTTCCACTGATTTTCAGGTAGGCTTTGCCGGGGTAAAGCGTAAAACCCGCCATCCCCCGTGTACGGAACATGATCTCCACTTCGTTCACCCAAACCGTCTTGCTGCCGTCCACATTTTCCTGCATGGAATAATCCACTGGCAAAAATGTGCTGGGCCGGTGATGCTGCGGCCAGTTGAACTCGATTCCTCCGGATATCCATGGGCCGGTAAGGCCCACCAGGGCCGGCTTGATCACTTGATTATAATAGACAAAATGCCGCTTTCTAACCTTGTCGTAGGCCATTTGGATCCTTCCCCCCAGTTCGGGCAGGATCATGATCTTTAAATATTCATTTTCCAGAAAGACCGCCTTATAGGTCTTGTCCGTACGTTCGTCTTCAATCTTCTCAATCACCGGGTAAGGATATACCACTCCACTACTTCCCTGGTACACCCTCTTCTCCAGAAACATAGGATTTTTCTCCGGCTCGCCTGTCCCGTAGGTAGGTATGAGAACCTCTTCAGCCCAGACCTTAACTTCTTCCTTCATCTTATTAATTCGCTATTCAACGATCGAAGGTAGGTCCGGAAGGCAATGTTTAAAATGGATGATCATTGCATTATCATGGATTATATTCCTATTTTTACAAAACCCGCCTTGGATTCAGGCAGGCCCTAAACCACCGGCATGAAAAAAAAAGAAGGATTCGAAGGCCAGGAAGCCATTGTTCTCCCGCGAAATGTAGTACGCCAATGTGAAAACCTGCCTGTGATCCAGGATCTCCACATTACTGATATCGGCTATTACCCGCGGGCCCGATATCATTACCGGGAACGCCCCGCCGGGGCCGGAGAGCATATCCTGATCTACTGCGTAAGTGGCCATGGTCACTGTTTCATTGGGAAGAAGCAGCTGCGGATCAATGCTAACGAATACCTGATCGTACCCCAGGGCCGGGAACATGTTTACTGGGCATCCGAGGAACAACCCTGGACCATTTACTGGGCGCATTTCAAGGGAAAACTGGCCGATCACCTGAGCGAACTTCTGTATGGCCGGTTACTCCGGCAACGAAACACCATTCAGTATAATGAATCACAGATCAAGTTGTTCAGGAATATTTATCAGGTATTGCAGCTAGGCTACAGCAAGGACAACCTGGAATACGTCACGCTTACCTTCTCTGGCTTTCTGACTTCCTTTATCTATAATGACAAGTTCAATCTGACCACCTCGGACGAACAGCCGGACTCAATCGATGCCTCCATCCTTTTCCTGAAGCAACACATCAGTCAGGCACTGACACTAAAGGAAATCGCCGACCATGTGCACTTGTCAGTATCCCATTTTTCGGGTTTGTTCCATAAACGGACAGGATTCTCGCCAATTGAATATTTCAATCACCTGAAAATGCAGAAAGCCTGCCAGCTGCTTCACTTTACCAGTAATAGGATCTATGAAGTGGCCGCCGCTACCGGAATTGACGACCCTTATTATTTCTCGCGCGTATTCAAGGAAAACATGGGAGTTTCTCCCAAAGAATACCGCCGAAGATGGCAGCAGCAGGATGAACATCCGGATCGCAGGTAAATAATCCATCTTTTAACGGGGATCATCCATTTTCAAAGGTATGGAATCCTATTATTTTCGACGTATCGTATAACCTGACTATCATGAAGCAAACCTACATCTGGATCATCAGCCAGGTAGCCGCCTTCGGAGGCCTGCTCTTTGGATTTGATATCGCCATATTCTCAGGCACTATTCCTTTTATACAGCCGCATTTCGGCCTGGATGCCGCCGGCCTCGGATGGGCAGGAAGCAGCCTCTATGTAGGCTGTATGGCTGGCGCGCTGTTCACCGGATGGCTCACCGACCGTTTTGGCCGCAAAAAGCCGCTGATCCTCGCCGCGCTGATCTTCGCTATATCATCAGTAATGATGGCCCTGGCGGGCAGCGTCGGAGAACTGGTGTTCTGGCGCATCATTGCCGGTATCGGTGTTGGGGCAGCCTCCATGCTATCTCCCCTCTATATCGCCGAAGTAAGCCCCCCATCCGTGCGTGGAAAAATGGTTTCCATCAACCAACTGGCCATTGTGATAGGTATTTTATTGGCCTATCTGTCAAACTATTACCTGGCCTCCTGGGAAGAAAACTGGCGTTGGATGTTTGGTTCCGGAGCTCTTCCGGCCATTTTGTTTTTCGCCTTTGTATTCCTTGTTCCTGAAAGTCCCCGCTGGCTGCTGGCCAACGGAAAGGAACAAGAAGCCCGGTTGGTCCTCAACAGGTTGCTTGCTCCCTCAGACATTGAACGGGAGATCAGCTCCGTGCAAAAAAACCTAACCCAAACCACCTCCAGCCCTGGTTTTTCAGAATTATTCAGTCATGGCATACACTTCATCGTACTGATCGGCATCGGTATTGCCGTTTTCCAGCAAATATCCGGCGCCAATGCCGTATTTTTTTACGCCCCTGTAATCTTTGAATACGCAGACATGCAAGTGGATGATCAATTATTTCAACAAATCCTGATCGGCGCAATTAATCTGATTTTCACCCTGGTTGCCATGCAACTGGTGGACAAGGTAGGCCGAAAAAGACTAATGCTGGCCGGATCCTCTCTGATGGCCTTCTTCCTGCTTTTGATTGCCGCATGCTTCTATTTCAACCTCTTCGAGGGTTTCTGGTTAACCCTGGTAGTACTTGCATTTATCGCCACCTATGCAACCACACTCGCCCCGGTCACCTGGGTACTCATTTCCGAAATATTCCCCAATCGTGTTCGCGGAATCGCCGTGTCAATCGCCACCTTTGCCCTCTGGACAGCCTGCTTTGCACTGGCTTATGCATTCCCAGTGTTGATCGAAGCCCTGGCCCCTGTCCAAACCTTCCTGCTTTTCGCTGCCATATGCTTCATATACTTCTTGTTCCTCTGGAAATTCATTCCCGAAACCAAAGGCAAAACGCTGGAAGAGATCGAAGCTGCTATCACAACTCAGCGCCAAGAACATTTCTGCCAGCCTGATTGATTACATATTGCTGATTTCTACTATTGGGTTTGTCCCGAATCGTCATTTGCAGCTATCGAATGATTCCGTTCCTATACCCCAGGCACCTACTTGCTATTATTAGTTCCGATACTGCATTGCTTCCGGTTCGCCTATGATGGGAGACATCATTATCCGTGCTTTTCTCATTAGTCTCTGGTCCACTCCGGTCATGGAAGCAATCGTATCATCGCTGAAATCAGTATTTCTGATAAGGTTCTCGATAATGTCAATTTTTCCCTGTTCCAGACCTTGTTCCAGACCCTGTTCCAGACCCTGCTTTGTGGCCTTTTCTTTTGCCCAGGCAAGCGAATGATCACATTCCAGCTTGTCCTG
>DATCYD010000107.1:0-4364 GCA_036570465.1 Anseongella sp. | reverse complement strand
CCATATGGAAAGTCAGCGTTTTGGTGATACCGCACAGGTCGGCAATCTCTTTCAGGTAGCTGTTCATCTTTTGGTTGCTCAATACCGGAAGTACCAGCCCCTTTGCCACGCATGGGGAATAGTCCGCATAGCGTCCGATGATTTCCAAGGCTTGCGGCAGCAGGGGGATGTTGGAGGAAGTCTCCGTTTTCTCCCGGCTGGTCAACACCCACAGCCTACCGTCAATGCCCTTGGCGATGTCCGTCTTTTGCAGTTTCCTTACATCGGCGTATGACAGCCCCGTATAGCAGCAGAACACGAAGATGTCGCGCACGTGAGCCAGCCTTGGAACGCCAAACTCCTTTTTGGCTATCCTGTCCAGTTCATCGGGCGTAAGGAACTCCTTTTCCCTTGGCTTGGCTTTCGTCTTGTAGAACGCAAAGGGGTTTTCCGCAATCCATCGGTGGGCAATGCACAGGTTGACGATTTTACGCAGGTGCTTCATGTATTTGGCCGCCGACACCGCGCTGCACCCCATGTTCGAGCGCAGGAAAAACTCATAACCCGTGATGAACGCATGGTCAATGCGCCGGATGTCGATGTCCGTTTCGCCGTGGCATTTCTCCAAATAGGAGGCGAGGTGTGCAACGGAAGTGTTGTAGCCTTTGAGCGTGTTGGGTTTGAAGCCATTGCCAAGCAATGCTTCCATCTTTCGGTTGTGTTCCATGAATGTTTCCATCAGCTGCCGTCGTTGCACGTCTTTGCCAAGGAATTTCAGTTTCAGCGATTCGGCGGTGATTTCCGCGCCATCTTTCACGAGTTGCAGGTGGGTATCGGCCACCTTTCGCTCCAGCGTGTCCAGATAGGCATTCAGGTTACGGATGTCCTCTTTCGTGCCCTTGGCACGGTTGGTTTTGGCGTTCCACCGCGAGGGGTCACACTCACGGCCGGTGGACACTTCCTTGGGTTCACCGGCCACGGTGATACGCATGTAGATGGGTTTGGCACCACCCGCATAGTTTTTTGGTTTCTTCAAGTAGAAGAGCAAGGAATAATTTGTACTCATGATAATACATCATTTATGGTGAACAAACCGAGCCGCCATAGCGGCGAGCTCTGCATCGCCACTGAAAAACAGATTTCAGTGATGCAAAATTAGCCTTGCAGCCTATGGTAGTCAAGATGTTCAGTCATTGAACAGGTTGTCGTTCAACAACTTAATGCACTTTCAGTGAGTAGCGGTAGGTTAGGGATTGACTCACTGAATTACTCACTGTTTTTATGCGAATAATTGAATGAATCAGGATGCTGTAAAAAACAAAAAGCCCGCAAACGTTTAATTTGCAGGCTTTTGTATGTTTTGACTTCAAGATGTGTAGCCCATAGGGGGCTATTTTTATCTTTATAATCGGCTATTTTTCAATAGCTTATAGCTCGTAAGATTTCTGGGTAACCGATTTTATCCCTCGTTGGTTATTCCCCTTTTCCTGTGTTAAAAATAGCAGTTTTGAGTCTTTTTGTCAAATGGAGACTTTGAAATCCGAGGTTTTTGTTAAGAAATGAGCGAGAAGTTCATCACGGGCTTGGATAATGCGAAATTTCCCGGAAAAAAGGTATATTTACCTGTATTGACTGCTACATGTGGCCCGGAGAAACAAAGGATCATGGATAACTTATTGGACAGAATACCTCTTGACCCGAAAATATGCAATGGCAAACCTACTATTCGGAGCCTGCGGATTACGGTAAAAACCGTCCTGGAATACCTGGCTGCCGGGGAAACAGCGGAAAAGATTCTGGCTGCTTATCCGGTTCTGAAAAGAGAGGACGTACTCGCTGCCATGCAGTACGCCGTGAAAATGTCAGATCATGAAGTGATCGCCAAATCTGTCTGATAAAACCGTATGAATTTTTTGATCGACGTCAATCTGCCCAGGAAATTTTCTTTTTTCAATAGTGACGAATTTGTGGCTAATATCGATCCAAGAACCGTTGATGGGTTTAAAGCTAATATTGAAGCGATTTTTCTTACGCTTAGATTAGAAAAAAGTTCACTTTTGAGTTATAATCTGCGTCCGTGTTTTCTTTCCTCTGACTTTTTCTTGTCCTGTTTTAAGGCAGCCTGCTGCTTCTGTAATTCTTGCAGCTTTTTTACATCGTCATAATCTTTTACTCTTCCTGCTTTGATTTTGTTTTCGATCAGATGATTGAGATGGAGCACATGGATATGGACTCCGCGATAGTCCAAGCTATTGGCTTGACTATAACATTCTTCGAATTGATCATGATGGAAGCCGGAAATGGAGGTAAGCATTTCATATTGAAAACCGGTACCAAACTCAAAGGTGATAAGCTTATGTTCTTCCAAATTGATCGACAGGAAGGAATTCACTTCCTCCTCGCTATATCCGGAGTTCTTCATGAAGTTGGCAATGCTTTTTTTATTTTCCTCGGAAGAACTGATCCATAGATCCATATCACCGGTAGACCGGTTATGTCCATAATAGTTTACGGCATATCCTCCTACGAGGATAAAGCGTACTTGATATGTCTCCAGATGTTTTAAGAAAGCTAAGGATTCTTCTGTAAGTACATCCATTGTTTTTCACCCCATTTAAACAGCAGGTCCGGTTTTTTATCTTTCTTAGGCTTTAAATAACCACCCTGCATGCGGATGGAAAGATTGATCAGATTATACATAAAATCAATACGCTCCTGGAAGCTTCTTTTTAGCGCATTTTTCAGCGATGCTTCTTCCGCTTCAACGTGTGAGCTGTACACATGAAATTTCGGCGTAAACTTGCTATTATTAAGACGTTTCACATCCATCTCTTTTTGTAAATCTATAATCAAAGGTACTAAATTTTGAAAAAAGTGTTGCGAAAATCAATGACTTGACCCTGTCCTATCCATATAATGGCGGATTGGGATGAAAACATTCCTTTTATCAAACGCAAGGGGTGTGGCAAAAGCGGGTCTTCGGATAAAATTGTATTTTTAAAAATATCCGAAGAGAAAACCTTATGGAGATGTTTTATTTCAAGGTAAGAAGACCTTTTGACTTTTCACCCCATCGCTTCGCGGTCGGGAGGCCATTCGCAAATAACAGGCGATTTGCTGATAACTTCTTTATCCTTAAGGTATGCCAGCTGGATGGTGAAGAATATGCTGCCTTTTACAATTTTCATTTACAGCGCTACCTGAAAGCAAGCCCACAAGGGGAGCAGGAGTTTTATGAGCATGTTTGGCGCACCATTAATATGCGCGTAAAGTATTATCAGCGGCAGAGCCCTTTTTCTTCCAGCCACGAAACCAACGTAGAAAATATCCGAAAACTTCAAGCCTTCCAGAAAATGCTGAACGGCATGGATAAATGGAATGCCAGGCCTTATCCGGAACTGCTGGCCGAAAAGGACCGGCAGCTTGTTGAACAAAAGAGACGAATTGAAGAACTTGAAAAGGAACTGGAAAGTTTAAGCGGGTACGAGGTCCAGCACGAGATCGAAATCAAGGAAGGTCACCTGCCTACCCTTATCGATCTTATCAAACAGCTGCCGGAACTGAAATTGCCCAATGGCGACCGGCTGTTGAAATGCTATAACAAGAGCCCTTATTACAAAATGATCAGCAAGTATTTCAGGCATGGCGATAAAGTCGTACCAAAGGAGACCTGCCGGAATTATTTTGTAAACAGCAATGGCGACGTTCCTGCCAAAGGGACCTTCATTCCTGAAGAAAGCAAACTATTCCGGATCGTGCCGGTAGCCGAACGTTGATGCTGAACTTGCTTACCTTTTGAACATGACCAAACCCCACAACTGGTCATTTAAATCCTGCTTTCCCGGCCTACTTTAGCCTCCTTTAAAACCAAAAGGAGGTAAGATGCAAGTAGAAATTTTGACCAGAGAAGATCTCAAACAGTTCAAGACAGAGCTGCTTGACGAATTGAAAGAAGCGTTGAACAGCCGACAGTATCCGCCAGATAAGCCCTGGCTTAAAAGCACTGAGGTCCGCAAGCTGCTGAACATTTCCCCAGGCACGCTGCAAACCTTGCGGATTAATGGGACCCTTCGCTCGACCAAAGTAGGCGGCAGTCTGTATTATAAGTACGAAGACATCCTGAAAGTGCTGGAAGAAAACTCACATTAACCTAAGGAGAAACAGCTATGGATCGTTACAACTTTTGCCATTCCGCGTTTTCTAATGCTCTTAAACGAGCAGCAGACGACAACTATTTGCTGCCCTCTCATATCAGCTTGCTTGCGGCCATTATTTATTTCGGCCAGCAAGAAGCACCGTATAATCCTTTCCAGGTCAGCCGTCGAAAACTGATGCGCTTTTCCCGGATCCGTTCCACCGGGACTTATCACAAATGCCTTCGGGAG
>DATCYD010000106.1:0-6124 GCA_036570465.1 Anseongella sp. | reverse complement strand
ATAGCCCCGCCAAGAACATCGCTATGTCCGCCAAAATATTTGGTGGTTGAATGCATCACTAAATCTACTCCCAGTTCAAGAGGGCGTTGAAATACCGGAGTGGCAAAGGTGTTGTCCACAACGGTAATGATCTTCCGCCGGCGCGCCAATTCAACGATCCGGGGGATGGAAGTTACTTTCATCATCGGATTGGAAGGGGTTTCGATCCAGATGAGCCGTGTTTCAGGCCGAAGATAATCTTCCAGACGGTCCATGTTCACGAAGGAGAAATCCAGTTGCCAGCGCGTCAATACCTGCCGGATCATATGCTGGATCCCCATGTACATATCTTTAGGAACAATCACATGGTCACCCGGCTGCAGCGCCTGGAAAACGGCCATGGCCGCTGCGGATCCTGAAGCAAAACAGGCTGCTTCCTCTCCACCTTCCAGCGCCGCCAGACATCGTTCAAGAGCACCCCGGTTGGGATTACCATGACGGGTGTACATATAACCACTGGAAAAATTTCCTTCTTCGTCCCGTTCATAGGTAGTGGATAAATGAATGGGAGCAACAACGGCTCCCCGGGAACCAGTTGCATTATTGCCGGAACCAGCCGTTTTGTCTTCCGCTGCGTGAATGGCAAGGGTATCAATCTTCATGATGGAAATCAGGCTTTAACAGGAGGTTTTGAGGGGCGTATTTCTACCTTGCTGGGCAGGCTGCGCGGATTCATTTGCAACAGGTCATATACCAGTTCGCCCATGTCTTCAGGTTGTATTTTCCAGGCATCTTTTTCAGATGGCTGGTTGTTGTTGAAATGGGAGGCCACTGAACCAGGCATGATCGTGGTTACTTTGACATCCTGCTGACGAAGGTCGAGCATGAGGGCCTGGCTATAACCTACCATCGCGAATTTGCTGGCATTGTATCCGGTCCCGCCGGCAAAGAAATTAGCGCCAGCCAGGCTGGCAATGGTGATGATGTACCCTTTGGATGATAAAATGGCGTCAAGCGATGCTTTGGTGCTGTTGAAAACGCCGGTGAGGTTGGTATCGATCATCGCGTTCCATTGTTCATGGCTTAAATTGGCGATCGGGGCGTAATGGCCCACACCGGCATTCGCTACCAGGACATCCAGTTGTCCCCATTTTTTAAGAATAGCGGAAATGGCTTGCTGTTCCTGCGCAAAATTCCTGACATCGGATTCCAGGGGCAGCACCTGTTCAGGATTCCCAAGTTCCTCCGCGGTTTTACGCGCTGATTCCAGGTGCCGGCTGCTGATGGCTACCCGATAGCCTTTGTTCAGCAGAAATGCAGCAATGCCTTTTCCGATTCCTTTGCTGGCGCCGGTAATGTAAACTACTTTATGATCAGTCATATTTTGGGGTGATTATATTATATTATATTATACCTTGCGCGAGGTATAAATGTTTGAAGAAGATGACGGCAAAATTCACCAATTCGCTCATTCACGAAAGCAGCCCTTACCTGTTGCAACATGCGCACAATCCGGTAAATTGGTTCCCCTGGGGGCCGGAAGCCTTGAAAAAGGCAAAGGATGAGGACAAATTGATATTGATCAGTATTGGCTATTCATCCTGCCATTGGTGCCATGTGATGGAGCATGAAAGCTTTGAAAATGAGGAGATCGCACACATCATGAATGAAAAATATGTGTGCATCAAGGTAGATCGGGAAGAACGTCCGGATATCGATCAGATTTACATGAACGCCGTACAGCTAATGACCGGACAGGGTGGCTGGCCCCTGAATTGTTTTGCCCTGCCGGATCAGCGGCCCATCTATGGCGGTACCTATTTCCGTCCGGAAGACTGGCAGCGCCTGTTGTTAAACCTGGATGATTTTTTCAGGGAAAAACGTGCCGAAGCCGAAGCATATGCCCAAAAGCTAACCGCAGGGATTCGTCAATCGGAACTGGCACCCATGCCGAAGAACCAGCCGGTTTTCAGTGAACAAGACCTGCGTGAGGTATATAACTCCTGGCAGCCATATTTTGATTTTACTGAAGGAGGACATGCCAGGGCACCCAAGTTCCCCCTACCGAATAATTTTTTGTTCCTGCTGCGCTTTGCTCATCATGCCGGGGAAGCTTCTGCCGATAAGATTGTCCGGCTCACTCTGGATAAAATATGTCGTGGTGGAATATACGATCAGTTGGGCGGAGGGTTTTCCCGCTATTCAGTAGATGCACAGTGGCATGTTCCGCATTTTGAAAAAATGCTTTATGATAATGGCCAGATGGTGAGCCTGTACTCAGAAGGGTTCACTTGTTTTAAATCAGACCTTTACAAACAAACAGTTTATGAAACACTTGAATTCATTGAACGAGAACTGAGTTCACCTGAAGGCGGTTTTTATTCAGCGTTGGATGCCGATAGTGAAGGGGTAGAAGGAAAATACTATTGCTGGACGGCAGGGGAGATCGCACAAGCCGGTCTCCCACGTCCTGATGTTTTTACAGCTTATTATAATATTACCGAACCAGGCAACTGGGAAGGGACCAATGTATTAAGGCGGCTTTATCCTGACAAGGAGATTGCCCGCCGATTCGATCTTTCCACGGAAGAATTGGTGCAAATCATTGAAGAGGGCAAAAAGCAATTGATGCAAATAAGGGAAGGAAGAGAACGTCCCGGACTGGACGATAAGATCCTGGCATCCTGGAACGGAATGATGCTGAAAGGTTTTCTGGATGCGTATCGTGCTTTCGGGGAAAAGCGTTTCCTTGACCGTGCTTTGAAAAACGCCGTTTTTATAAAAGAACAGCTCATATCCGGGGAAGGGAAGATTTGGCGGAATTTCAAGAATGGCCATGCCTCTATCAACGGGTTTCTGGATGATTACGCGTTTGTTGCCCATGCCTTTATCTCACTTTACGAGGCTACTTTTGATGAAAGCTGGTTGTTAGTGGCCCGGCACCTGGCCGATCGGGCGGTAAGCGAATTTTACGATCCGGATCGCGGGCTGTTCTTTTACACGTCCTCTCAAGGGGAGGCTTTGATTGACCGGAAGTATGAACTGATGGATAACGTGACCCCTTCATCCAATTCGATGATGGCCCGTGTGCTTTACCGGCTTGGTCTTTTATTCGATCAGGATGAGTATTCCCGGATAAGCCGAAGGTTGCTGGGAAATATCATGAACCAGATGAAGGGGTATGGTTCGGCCTGGTCTAACTGGGCAATTTTGCTTCAGCAGGAAGTGGCCGGCGTGTACGAGGTGGCCATTACGGCTCCATCTGCCAGCGGATCTGAACTGGATAAGCTGCGCCGGGAACTGGACCAGGCCTACGTACCCAATAAAATTGTCCTGGGAGGAGCTTCCGGCACGCTGCCGCTGCTGGAGGGGAAGTTTACAAGTGAGCCCATGATCTATGTCTGCCGGAATAAGACCTGTAGTCTGCCTGTAAAGGATATGTCAAGTGCGCTGGCGCAACTGACCTGAAAAGGCCTGACGAGACGAGTCAAAAGGATTGGTTAAGCCTGTTAGCGGGAGCCCCGGTTCCAGTACACGATCAGGTTCCGGGTGGCCCTGCCGGCGGCGATGATCTCTGGACGTCCGTCCCCGTTAAGATCGGCCACCTGAAGGTCTTCGCAGGCCATTGTGTTATCGTCAATAG
Source organism: Anseongella sp. (assembly GCA_036570465.1). Lineage (GTDB taxonomy): Bacteria > Bacteroidota > Bacteroidia > Sphingobacteriales > Sphingobacteriaceae > Anseongella. The sequence goes on along the minus strand of DATCYD010000106.1, from coordinate 2,502 downwards.
TGTAAGCTTTCCAGTTGCCATTCTCTGATTGCCACAATTGTATGCCTACCTTGCCTGCCTGGTTGGGGTTACGCCATCCTGCGACGATCTGATCACTGCCGGTTCCTGTCAGATCGGCGGCGGCCAGGGCATGCCCCTGGTTCATCTTTTCTGTCAATACGATGCGTTGGGATATTTTCATGCCCGGATACACGGTCAGGTTATTGCCATGCATGGGTTCAATACCTGTCAGCCAGGGCCGGCCTTTTTCATCATGTCCCACCCGAAGTTCGCCAAAGCTTTGTCCATTGATCAACCAGCTTGCCGCCCATTGTCCGTCTTCAAATTTCAGCTTTCGGACTCCTTCCTTTCCGCAGACATAGACCAGTTCCCGGTCGCCATCCGGCACAATCTCCAGATTATGGCTCATGTGGATCAGCCGGTCCACGATTTTATAATTCCAGGCGCCGCCGGGATTTTCAGGAGGATCGTAAGCCATGACCCGGACGCCGTCCCCTTCGCCGTTCTTATTCCCTCGTCCGTGCAGGGGCAAGACAATAAGCTGATAACGGCCGGGTTCCGCAAGTACCCATCTCATGCGGTGGACAGTGGGTTCATGATATAGTTTGACGGGTTTCCAGGCAAGGGTTGGGTCTTCCGGGCGGCTGAGGTAGAATACGGCGCCCGATTGAGATGTGTCCGAAGTCTCTCCCGGATTCCATTGAGCTCCGATGGCGACTTCCACTTTTCCATCGCCATTGATGTCTCGGGCAGCAATGCAAACGTTATCGCGTTCAGTCAGATCTTTGGCCATTACGAAACGTTTCCAGTCGCCGTTTCGATACCAGACGATCTCTGATTTGTCCGCCAGCAGGATATCTGTTTTACCGTCTCCGTCCACATCTCCCATGGCCAGTCCATAGCCAATAGTCACCTGATCGTCAATGGTCTCTGCTTCAAAAACCGGAATAGGACCGGTGATTCCCTGGGTTCCCGCGCCGGCAGGTTTATGTAAGTTGGTGCTGGTAAGGGCAGATGGGCCTGAGCCAACTGCTTTGCCTGCAGCTGCAGCTGCTCCTGCAAAGGCAAGTCCTGCGGCAGTTGCGATTAACCAGTTTGTCCTGATATTCATAAAAGTAAAGTTAACAAAATGGTGTAATATTTGTACCTTCCGGATTATGACGGACAATCTTTACCTGATATTTGGACTTTCACTCGCGTTGGGTATGTTGGTGGGAATTCAGCGGGAACATGTGAATTCGCAGGTTGCCGGGATTCGCACCTATCCGTTGATTACCCTAATGGGTTCGCTCACTGCGCTTTTATCCGAAAAGCTGGGAGGATGGCTGGTAGTGGCAGGGCTTGCATGCCTTGGAGGGTTGCTGGTTATCTCCAACTGGCAACGAACAAAAATGCGCAAACGGGTAGGGGGGCTGACTACTGAAATGTCAATTATCCTGATGTTTTTGATTGGCGCCTATCTGATGGAAGGGAACCAGTTGCTTGCTGTGGTACTTACAGGTGTGATCGCGGTATTGCTGCATTTTAAACCGGCGCTGCATGGTTTTGTGAATAAGATCGGAGCAAGTGACTTGAAGGCGATCATGCAATTTGTACTGATCACGCTGGTAATACTCCCGGTGCTTCCCAATGAAAACGTGGGACCCTATCAGGTGCTGAATCCACGTGAGATCTGGTGGATGGTAGTCTTGATAGTGGGTATTAGTCTGGTAGGTTATTTCCTGTACAAACTGCTGGGAGGTCGCCTTGGCGTGTTGGCCGGCGGCTTATTGGGTGGTTTGGTTTCAAGTACGGCTACCACCGTTTCATACGCCCGCAAAACAGCAGGGAAGACCTCGGTCACGCAAGTGGCTATTCTTGTTCTGTTGGCGGCAACACTTATTTCTTACGTAAGAGTATTGATCGAAATGGTCGTTGTGGCCCCCGGAGTTTTCAGCAGCATGGCCTGGCCCATTGTCATGGAGCTCCTTTTCTTTGCTATCCTGACCTTAATATGGTTTTTCCGGCGGGATAGTAAGGGTGAAGAACTTCCTGAACAGCACAATCCGGCTGAAATAAAAAATGCCCTGATCTTTGCCGGGCTCTACGCGGTAATCGTATTCATTTCAGCCTGGGCTTCGGAGGAATTGGGGACAGCTGGGTTATTGGGAGTAGCGCTGCTTTCGGGCCTGACCAACATGGACGCTATTACCCTTTCCACAGCTGGAATGGCCGCTTCGGGCGAAATTGAGACAGACCTGGCCTGGAAATTAATTCTGACGGCGTCCCTCTCCAATCTGGCCTTCAAGGGAGGCATTGTGCTCGTCCTCGGAAACCGTCTGCTTAAAAAATATATCAGTATTTTGTTTGGTGCGGGTATTCTCGCGGGCCTGGTCATCCTGGCTTTCGCTTAGCGAAACGTACACCCCTAACCGTTTTCCCGGTTACATAAAACCCAGTTGTAGCTTGGCTTCTTCACTCATCATTTCCTTATCCCAAGGCGGGTCGAATACCACATCGAGC
>DATCYD010000105.1:0-6715 GCA_036570465.1 Anseongella sp. | reverse complement strand
AACGTCCAGGTGTTCCTCCACCAGGAAATCGGTGGACGCTCCCCCAGGCAGAGCGCCCCGGAAACGAAGTCCTTTTTTCAAGCCTCCGCCATGCTCTTCGATCAGCTCACGCAGCGTTACACCCATGGGTAGTTCCCATGCTCCCGGTGTATTCACCTTTCCGCTGACTCCGTAAAGTTTGGTGCCCCCGTCCTGGGGATTCTTGCTCAGTCCCCTGAACCAATCGGCTCCCTTATCAATGATATGTGGCACACAGGAAAAGGTTTCCACATTGTTGACGATGGTGGGCTTCCCGAAAAGGCCGCTTACCTGCGGAAACGGTGGTTTCGCTCTGGGCGTGGCTCGTTTTCCTTCCAGGGAATTCAAAAGCGCCGTTTCTTCACCGCACATGTAACGTCCAACACCTGTATGAAGGTGCATCTTCATGCTAAAACCGCTTCCCAGAATACGGTCTCCCAGGTAACCGGCTTCTGCGGCTTCCTGAATGGCTTTTCGGATACCTTCGGCCGCTGTTTGATAAGCCCATCGAAGAAATACATACCCCTCGGTGGCCTGGATGGCAAAGGCGGCAATGAGCATTCCTTCCAACAGCTGATGCGGATGCCCCTCCAGCAGCCAGCGGTCTTTGAATGTCCCGGGTTCCATTTCGTCAGCATTGCAGATGATGTATTTCTCTGTGATCTGCTCATCCATTGGTACGAAACTCCATTTTATCCCTGTGTTGAAACCCGCCCCGCCCCGTCCTTTCAGATTCGAGTCCTTCACCTCGGCCGTCACCTCTCCGGGAGTCATTTTCAAAGCCTTCCGCAACGCCTGGTAGCCTCCCAGCTTTTCGTATTCTACGAGCGTTAACGGCTTTCCGTCTTTCCTGATATGTCCTGTTAAAGGCTTCAACCCCTTTTGTTTTATTTTGCTTTCAACCAGAATCTATTGATACTTACCTAAGATCCCGTCCACCTGATCCTTTGTCACGTCCTTATAAAGATCTCCGTCGATCATCAGCGCCGGGGCATGGTCACAGGTGCCAAGGCAGGGGTTGGGCAGCAATGTGAAGCTTCCGTCAGTCGTTGTTTGGCCGAAATCGATGCCAAGCTTTTGCCGAAGCGTTGTTTGCAGTTGCTCGTAGCCCATCACCCAGCAGGAGATACTGTCGCAGAGAAGCACAATATGCCTGCCTACGGGTTGGCGGAAGATCATGTTATAAAAGGTAGCCACGCTGTCCAGTTCTTCTGCGCTGACGCCAAGATAGGTGGCCACATCCCGAAGACTTTCATCCGAAACCCATCCCCGGTGCTGCTGGATAATTTTCAGCGCCTCGATACCAGCTGCTTCCCGCACCGGCACCCCCGCTACCTCTTTGTCAATTGCAACTTTTTCAATTTCCGATAACATAACCTCAAACTTTAATCAGAAGCTTTCATTCTATCTGTCAACATCTGCCAGCACAAAATCCATCGCCCCCAGGATCGAAAGCAAATCCGCTACCGTATAGCCCCGCGAGATATATGGAAGCATTTGCATATGCGCGAAAGAAGGCGCTCTGACCCGTACCCGATATGGCGATGTGTTTCCATCGCTGGTCAGGTAATAGCCGTTCCATCCCTTGGTTGCTTCAATGCAGCTCATGGCTTCCCCCGGTGGAATCACCGGTCCCCAGCTGACATTCAAAAAGTGATTGATCAGGGTTTCTATATCCTGCATGGTGTGTTTTTTGATGGGTGGGGTGGTGAGGGGGTGGGATGCTTTGTAAGGGCCTTCGGGCATGTTTTTCAGGCACTGGTCGATGATGCGCAGGCTTTGCCGCATCTCATCGACCCTCACCGCAGCACGATCATAACAATCTCCATTGGCGGCGGTGGGTATTTCGAATTCAAAATTTTCGTAGCCGGAATAAGGGCGTTTCTTTCGCAAGTCCCATTCCAGCCCGCAGGCGCGGAGACCGGGGCCTGTTACACCCCATTCGATGGCCTCTTGCAGGGTAAAAATACCGATGCCTTTCGTGCGGGCCTTGAAAATGCTGTTCCGCATAACCATTTTATCGTATTCCCTGAGTTTTTTAGGAAAATAATCGATGAACTCCCTCACTGGTTTGTCCCAGCCATGGGGGAGGTCCTGGGCGACACCTCCGATGCGAAACCAGTTGGGGTGCATACGTCCGCCGGTTATTGCCTCGATAATGGTGAATACCTTTTCACGGTCGGTAAACATGTAAAAGACGGGAGATAGCTGGCCCACGTCCTGGGCAAAGGTGCCATACCATACCAGGTGACTGGCGATCCGGAAGAGCTCACAGAGCATGACCCGGATGGTTTGGGCGCGTGGGGGGATGTCGATGCCGGCCAGTTTTTCCACAGCCAGCAGATAGGCCAGGTTGTTCATGACCCCACCCAGGTAATCGATGCGGTCTGTGTAGGGGATGTAGGTGTGCCAGGACTGGCGTTCACCCATTTTTTCAGCGCCCCGGTGGTGAAAACCGATTTCGGGTACGGCATCAACAATTTCTTCACCGTCAAGCTGGAGTATGACCCGCAGGACCCCGTGTGTGCCGGGATGTTGGGGGCCAATATTCAGGAACAGGAAATCTGAATCTTCTGACTGTGTTTTTAATCCCCATTCGGCAGGATCGAATCGCAGGGCTTCCTGGGCGGCGTCTTGCTTCTCGTCGGGAAGTGTGAACGGACCCATCTCAGTGGCTCGCGCAGGATGTTCTTTTCGAAGCGGATGGCCATTCCAGGTGGATGGCATCAGGATGCGGCGCAGGTGGGGGTGGCCTTCGAAACGGATGCCGAACATGTCGTAAGCTTCCCGTTCATACCAGTTAGCAGCGGGCCAGATAGGGGTAACGGTGGGGTGGGAAGGATAGTCGCCCTCCAACCCCACCTTTAATCGTAAAAAGACGTTCCGGTCAAAAGAATAAAGGTGATATACAACTGAGAAATTAAATTGTGCGTGTCCGTTGAGTTGTTTTTTAAAGGCTCGCAGGTCGTTGGCGCTCAAATCGTATAACAAGGGGAACGGCTGAGGGATTTCTGTTTTAAGCCAGGTCAGGATTTCCACGATCTTTCCCTGTGGCGTCCAAAAGGTGGGCGTCTCATCCCGGGTGATCTCGGGCTCGAGCGAGCCTTCGCCGAAACGGGAGCTAAGGGCCGTTGTAAGGTCACTGTTCATGACCGTCAGGATCTATCGGATCCTTTTATTATATCTCGTCAGGTGATCGCAGCATGGTCATTTGCTGTCGCTGCGCTCGCTTGCTTGCTTTCATCGAGATTTTCTCCGGCTTGATAATACCCTGTTCGCCGATGGTCCAGCTCAGCGGGCGCTTTTCCTTTCCTACGGAATCGCGCAGAAGAAGTAGTCCTTCCATAAAGGCATCGGGACGGGGCGGGCAGCCCGTTACATAAACGTCCACGGGCATAAACTTGTCCACACCCTGAACAACACTATAGATGTCGTACATGCCACCGGAATTGGCGCAGGAGCCCATGGAAATTACCCAGCGGGGTTCCATCATTTGTTCGTACAGCCGTTTGATCACGGGGGCCATTTTTATAAATACTGTTCCGGCGATGATCATCACATCTGCTTCCCGCGGGGTGCCGCGGATCACTTCGGCGCCAAACCGGGCCAGATCATATTTTGGGGTCATGCTGGTAGCCATTTCAACGAAACAGCAGGAGAGTCCGAAATGGAAAGGCCACATGGAGTTTTTGCGTCCCCAGGCAACCAGTTTGTCCACTGAGCTGAGTATGACACTTTGCTCTATGGCTTCTTCCAGGGTGCCTGTTCCTTTCAGGTTTCCCGCCGGATCGTCTGGTTTGCTAAGCCACCATTTCATTGCGTCAGGTTTTTACTGGCTTTTAAGATCTTTTTCCCGTTGGGACCAAAATTGAGCGCGCCGTTGCGCCACTCATAAATCAGCACGACCAGCAGTATAAAAACAAAAATGCAGATGCTGATATACCCCGGCCAACCCAATTCCTGGAAGGCGATGGCCCAGGTGATAATGAACACGGCTTCCACATCAAAAATGACGAAGAGCATGGCAACCATATAAAACTGGGATGGAAAACGAAGACGGGCGCCGCCGGTGCTGACAATGCCCGATTCATAGGGTTCCCCCGTGGCGCGGTCATTATGGCGTTGACCGAGCAGGTAAGATAGGCCCAGTATCGCAGCCACCAGCGCAAAAACAATGGCTGTGTAAACCATGAAAGGCCATATCTGAGTCGTATTGGCTGCAGAACTTTCCACTTGCTTCGCCTCCCTGCGAAATAGTTTTAGTTCTTTATATCAGGCTCTAAACGAGCGTTGAGAATGAAGGTACCTATTTAGATCTAATTGCCAAAATATTATCTGCGTCCGGCAATGTATCCTTCGAGATTCTCAATGATGTACTTTTGTTCATCAATAATGACTTTCACCACATCCCCGATGGAGATAATGCCAGAGAGTTTCCCATCTTCCATAACGGGCAGATGACGGATACGCTTATCGGTCATTCTCTGCATGCAGTCTTCAATGGTATCGTCCGGACAGATCGTTTCAGGATGTTCGGTCATGATCTCCCGGATAAAGGTTTCCCGCGAGGCCTTTCCGCGCAAGATGACTTTCCTGGCGTAATCCCGTTCAGAAAAGACGCCCACGAACCGATCGCCCTCAACTACCATTAGCGCGCCAACATTGCGATCTACCAGCATTTCCAATGCATCGTAAACAGTTTGGTCGGGATGGATCGAAAAGACCTCCCGACCCTTTGATTCGAGAATGTTTCTTACTTTCTCCATGACTGGGCCTCCTTATATGGTTTAGTAAAAATATCGGCAAGGCTTATTTTATTGAAGTTAAGATTTTTAATACTGAAAAGCAAGCTAAATTAGATAGTAACATTCTTGTTACGTATAGGATTGAGCACTAAAACGATTAACTTTAACGGTGAAAATACGAACGTTAAAAGCATTAAAAGTCTTAACTCATGAAGGAAAAGAATACGGAAAATCATTCCGGGTTTAGCAGAAGAAATTTTATAAGGGGCGGCGCTGCCGCTGCCGCGGGCTTTATGATCGTCCCGCGTCATGTACTGGGTCGCGGGTTCGTTGCCCCCAGTGACAAGCTGGTGATCGCTGGTGTAGGCGCCGGCGGTAAAGGAAATAGTGATATCCGGATGTTTCACGAAAGCGGAAATGCAGAGATTGCTTTCCTGTGCGACGTGGATGACCGCCAGGCAGCCGGTTCAAGAAAGCGTTTTCCCAAGGCGGAGTATATTCATGACTGGCGCGAGCTGCTGGACAAGCACGGTAAGAAGTTTGACGCGGTATCCGTATCTACACCGGACCATAATCACGCGATCATCGCCATGGCAGCTATGCAGATGGGTAAGCACGTGTATGTGCAAAAACCACTTACACATGACATATTCGAAGCCCGCATGCTAACCGAAGCAGCTGAAAAATATAAAGTAGTGACCCAAATGGGAGACCAGGGCGCTTCTAACGACGGTGTACGTCTGATGAAGGAATGGTTTGAAGCGGACATTATTGGCGATGTGCACACCGTGCATTGCTGGACGAACCGCCCGGTATGGCCGCAAGGCATTGCCTGGCCGTCCCAATCGGCTCCGGTACCCAAAGAACTGAACTGGGACCTGTGGCTGGGAACCGCTCCCTACAGGGATTATGTAGAAAACCTGGTGCCTTTCAACTGGCGCGGATGGTGGGATTACGGCACTGGCGCCCTTGGCGACATGGGTTGCCATATTGTGGGTCCGGTATTTAAGGTACTGGAACTGGGCTATCCTACGGAAGTGAATTGCAGTGTCAGTACGATCTATTCCGGGAATTTCACCCAGGCTCATTTACCGGATGCAGGACCGGTGTCTTCTTCTGTTCATTTTAAATACCAGGGCAAAAATGGCCAGGATATTAAATTGAACTGGATGGACGGTGGCATTCAGCCGGAACGGCCTGAAGAACTGGGTCCCAACGAAACCATGGGTGACGGTGGCAACGGCGCTATTTTCGAAGGAACGAAAGGGAAAATGATGTGTAGCACGTATGGAAGGAACCCCAGGCTGCTACCTGTTTCCCGTACCGAAGAGGTGACGGTCCCACAGAAATACGCCCGGGTTGAAGGAGGAGACGGTGGTCATTATGCACAATGGGTCAACGCCTGTATCGCCGGTTATGGCAAACATGAACTAAGTTCTCCGTTTGTGGAGTATGCCGGTCCGCTGACCGAATGCGTGCTGATGGGTAACCTGGCAATCCGGAGCTTTGAGCACCGGGAACCGAACAAAGATGGCAAAGGATTCCATTATCCCGGCCGTGGCATTACCTTGCAATGGGACGGGCCTAATATGAAGGTGACCAATTTTGATACAGCCAACCAGTTTGTTAAACGCGAATATCGCGAAGGCTGGAAGCTGGGCAAAGTTTAATCTTCACCGAATGTATCATGCCTTCGTTGGAAGGCGGAAATAAAAAAGCGGGGCTGTTCCATTATATCAGAGGAACGGCCCCGCTTATTTTCATTTAGGGTTGTTAATTATTTGATGATCCGCCAGCTGATGGGATAGCGGTATGGCTGCCCTTCACTGGCTTTGATGGCGGCAATGATCGCGCAAATAAGGCCCAGTATCCAGCAAGCGAAAAGAACAAAAACGCCAATCAGTACGAAGGTCAGGATGAAACCTGCGACGTAGCCGATAAACATCGTGATC
>DATCYD010000104.1:0-20054 GCA_036570465.1 Anseongella sp. | reverse complement strand
CAACAACACCGACTATCCCTGGTATGCCAATGTGCAGCCAATAGGCTGGTGGCTCGACAGGCACATTCGCAAAGGAAAAGAAGCATTGAACCTGGACGAGGTTGCCGGGTATTCCGACAGGAGGAAGCGGAGTAAACTGCGATCTATGAAAAGCCAGGTAGCTAACGGTGAAATGCCTTTGCGCTCCTATACATTATTGCACCGGGATGCCCGCCTTTCGGATGCTCAAAAAGCACAGTTAATCACCTGGCTGGATGAAGCAATGGATCATCTTAATCAATTAAATCAAAAATGAGTTTTCAAACATGAAATATATAACCATCTTTCTGATGCTTTTGTGCCTGGCTGGAAAGGGCCTCGCGCAGCAGTTTGATCGGGGCAACAATAACGCATATACCCCTTTCACGAATTTTGCAGCGCCTGTAGCCAGGCCCACGCCGCTGGAGTCGCCACCGCCTTCGGGTAAAATTTCCAACCTGGAAAAGGATATTGCGACTAAAACGGTTCAGGGAGCCCATTCCGGTCTCCATTTTCCCAACGGTACGCCAGGTGTTAAAACTGTCCGCTATGACCTCTACGTTACTGACAGCACGGTCAATTATACCGGTAAGAAGCGTAAAGGAATAGCGGTTAACGGCACGATCCCTGCGCCTGCACTCGTTTTTACCATTGGCGATACAGCGCTCATCTATGTACACAACAACGCGGATGAACCAACGGCTGTACACTGGCATGGTGTCCAACTGCCCAACCGAATGGACGGCGTGCCTTATATGACGCAGCAGCCCATACCGCCCCATACCACCCATATTTATAAATTCCCTGTCGTCCAGGCAGGCACCTACTGGTATCACAGCCATTTTTCCTTGCAGGAACAAATAGGCCTGTATGGCGCGTTGATCTTTAACAAGCGTACAGAGCCGGATATTCCGACTATCCCGGTGGTGTTGAGTGATTGGAGCGATATGAAGCCAAAAGAGATCGACAGACGGCTGCATGCGGCAAGCGACTGGTTTGCCATAAAGAAAGGCACTGTACAAAGCTACTGGGAAGCCATCAAGGCGGGGAAGTTAGGCGTAAAATTAACCAATGAATGGAAGCGGATGCATGCGATGGACGTGAGCGACGTCTATTATGAACGTTTTTTTGTGAACGGCGATACGTCAGCGACCTTTTCGCAATTCAAAGCCGGCGATAAAGTACGCCTGCGTGTTGTCAATGGCGGGGCATCCTCTTATTTCTGGCTTACCTACAGCGGGGGCAAGATGATGGTCGTAGCCAATGACGGCAATGACGTCATGCCCGTTATGGTGGACAGGCTGATCATCGGCACAGCGGAAACCTATGATGTAGTCGTCACGATCCCGGAAGATATGCAGTACGAATTCCTTGCCACGCCCGAAGACCGTACCGGCTCCGCTTCACTCTGGCTGGGCAGCGGCATGAAAATGCCCGCGCCGAAGCTGCCCCGCTTAAAATACTTTGCAGGCATGGATATGATGAACAAGATGATGAAAATGAATGGCGACATGGAGCCGATGGGGATGGAAATGTCCTTGCAGAAAATGGATATGAACGCGGTCATGTACCCGGAAATAGGCAATACCGGTGGCCAAGAGATGCACGATATGGATCATTCCATGCATGATGATCAAGATCGCGGTATGCATCAGGCAAGCTATGTCTGCCCCATGCACCCGGAGGTCGTATCGGATAAACCCGGCAAATGCCCTAAATGTGGTATGGATTTAGTGACAAAGGATTCGGAGGGAGAAAAGATGGACATGTCATCGGGCGATATAACCATACTTAATTATAACATGCTGCAAGCCCCGGAGAAAACGACGTTGCCCGAGGGGCCGTGGAAAACCTTAAAATTCGAACTTACGGGCAATATGAATCGTTATGTCTGGACGCTCGATAATAAAACGGTTTCGGAAAGTGATAAAATTTTGATCAAACAGGGGGAAAATGTCCGTATTATTTTATTTAATAATTCCATGATGCGTCACCCGATGCACCTGCATGGGCATGATTTCAGGGTACTCAACCAGTATGGAGAACGTTCGCCCTTGAAAAATGTACTGGACATTATGCCGATGGAAACCGATACATTGGAGTTCCGGGCCTCAGAAAGCGGGGACTGGTTTTTTCATTGCCATATTTTGTATCACATGATGAGCGGCATGGGCAGGGTGTTTAGCTATGAAAACAGCCCGGCTAATCCGGAGATTCCTGACCCGGATAAAGCTTATAAAATGCTGAAAATGGACGATAGGATGTTTCACCTGATGGCGGAAAATGATTTTGCCACCAACGGCAACGACGGCTCCCTGATGTATGCCAATACCCGTTGGGCGTTCCAGGGAGAATGGCGGCTAGGCTATAACGCGCATCACGGTTATGAAGTAGAAACGCATTTCGGCAGGTACCTGGGTAAAATGCAATGGCTTTTCCCTTACGTCGGCGTGGACTGGCGCTACCGCAAGGGTCCCGCGCATGGAAAGAGCCTTTTAGGGCAACAAAGTTCCCAAAACGACCGGAAGGTCGTTCACGCGGGTTTGCAGTATACCCTGCCCGGACTGATCGTTCTGGACGGCAGTGTGGATCATACCGGCTACTTTAGGATACAGCTCATGCGGGAAGACATCCCCCTTACGCCGCGGCTTCGGGCGTCCTTTATGGTAAACACCGACCGGGAATATATGGTCGGGGGAAAATATATTCTGACCAAGTACTTTTCCTTGTCAACGCATTATGACAGCGATATGGGCTGGGGAGCAGGAGTAACCGTAACCTATTAAACTACAAAAATGATGAGGCATACGTATGAGATAACCGGCATGAGCTGCACCGGATGCAGGGAAAGGGTAGAGAAGGCGCTGAATGCCATCCCAGGTGTTTCAGCGGTAGTCACTTTGGAGCCGCCACAGGCCGTCCTTTCGACGGAAAAACATATCCCGACCAAAAAATTACAGGAAGCGTTGTTGGCTGCCGGAGACTACGGTCTTGAAATGGTCGGTCACCGGCACGCTGGCAAGCATAGCCATCATCCTGAAAAATCTCCCGAAATCGATACTCATACAGCTTCCCATCATCCGGGATCAATCCCCGAAAAGCAGCAGGAGAATGCGGGTGGTACCTATTACTGCCCGATGCATTGTGAGGGCGATAGAACGTATGATAAGCCGGGAAACTGCCCCGTTTGCGGCATGGACCTCGTGCAGCAGCCGGCGCTAAAGACAGCAACAAAATATACCTGTCCGATGCATCCCGAGATTATCCGGGACGGACCGGGCTCTTGTCCTATCTGCGGGATGGATCTGGTGCCGATGGATGCAGATACCGAGGAAGAGGATAAAACCTATACGCACTTACTGCTTAAGTTTAAAGTGGCCGCAGGTTTCACGATTCCTATCTTCATAATCGCCATGTCGGAGATGCTGCCAAACAATCCCTTATTTAAGCTGATGCACCTTAAGTATTGGAATTGGGTGCAGCTTGCCCTTTCCATTCCGGTGGTTTTTTATGCCACCTGGATGTTTTTTGAACGGGCCTGGCGCTCGATCATCACCTGGAAGCTGAATATGTTTACCCTTATCGGGATAGGGGCGGGTGTAGCATGGTTGTTCAGCCTGCTGGCGTTGTTATTTCCTGACTTTTTCCCGGAGCAGTTCAGGACGCATGCAGGTACGGTCTATGTATATTTTGAGGCCACCACCGTGATCCTGACCCTGGTATTATTAGGACAACTTTTAGAAGCCAGGGCACATGGGAAGACTAACAGCGCCATCAAAGAGTTATTAAAGTTAGCGCCTAATAAAGCCACAAAAATTATAGACGGGCAGGAACAGGAAGTTGCTATTGATAGCATCCATCCCGGTGATTTGCTTCGGGTAAAACCGGGCGAGAAAATACCGGTGGATGGAAGTATCCGCGAAGGTGAAGCGGTTATTGATGAATCCATGATCTCGGGCGAACCGGTGCCGGTGGAAAAGACGGCCGGTGATAAAGTAAGCTCTGGCACCATTAACGGCAACAAGTCATTTGTGATGGTGACCGAAAAGGTCGGCAGGGAAACCCTCCTTTCGCAGATCATCGAAATGGTGAATGCTGCCAGCCGCTCAAAAGCGCCGATCCAAAACCTGGCAGATAAAATTTCCGGGTACTTCGTGCCGATTGTGGTCCTGATTTCCCTGGCTACCTTCGCCGTCTGGGCTATTTACGGGCCGGAGCCTTCCTATGTATATGCATTTGTGAACGCGATCGCGGTCCTGATCATAGCCTGCCCCTGCGCTCTTGGCCTGGCCACGCCGATGTCGGTCATGGTAGGGGTAGGAAAAGGCGCAAAATCCGGTGTGTTGATTAAGAATGCCGCCGCACTGGAAGAAATGAACGCGATCGATGTGCTGGTTATTGATAAAACAGGAACCGTTACCGAAGGCAAGCCATCTGTTGAAAAGGTGATCAGCGTAAAGCCAGATTATACAGAAAACGATATCCTTCAAAAAATCGTTGCACTGAATAATAACAGTGAACATCCACTGGCGCAGGCCACATCGCGCTATGGAAAGGAAAAGAACGTGGCCGTTCAATCCGTTTCCAACTTTGAAGCGGTTACCGGGAAAGGGGTGACCGGCAAGCTGAAAGACGATCACCTCGCCCTTGGGAACAGCAAATTAATGGAGCAGGTAAGCGCCGCTATTTCACCGGAACTGGAAGGGCAGGTGCAAGCCGAGCAAAAACAGGGCAAAACCGTATCTTATTTAGCGATCGGCAAGGCCGCTGTGGGCTTTGTGGTCATCTCCGATAAGATCAAAAAGACAAGCATGGAAGCCATCCGGAAATTACAGCAGGAAGGGTTGCAGGTGATTATGTTCACGGGTGATAACGAGGATACAGCCAGGGCGGTAAGTGAAACGATGCAGTTGGACGGCTTCAGGGCTCAGATGTTACCGGAAAATAAGCTGCAGGAAATTAAACAGTTGCAGGATGCGGGCAAGAAAGTGGCGATGGCGGGTGATGGCATTAATGATGCCCCGGCCTTGTCGCAGGCCGATATCGGTATTGCGATGGGAACAGGGACCGATGTGGCAATTGAAAGCGCTGCCATTACCCTGGTAAAAGGCGATCTGAACGGCATCGCCAAAGCCAGGCTGCTGAGCCATAAAGTGCTGCGCAACATTAAAGAAAACCTGTTTTTCGCCCTGGGATATAATGTTTTGGGTATACCGATTGCGGCAGGTGTGCTGTATCCCTTTTTCGGGCTGTTACTATCCCCGATGATCGCGGCCCTGGCCATGAGCTTCAGTTCGGTTTCGGTCATCCTGAATTCCTTACGGCTCAGAAACGAAAAGTTGATTTAAAAATCGAACATTAATCTTAAAAGAAACGTCATGGAAAACGAACACCAGCAACCTCCGCACGCGGCGATGAAACATAGCGGCAACCCCTACTTGAAATTATTTGTCATGGCGGTGCTGTCCTTCCTGTCCATGTACATTTTGATGTATGCGATGGTAGACAGTATTAAAAATGTTTACCCAAATATTAATCAGTTCTACATGGCTTCACTGATGGCGATGCCTATGATTATCATTGAACTGGTATTAATGGGTAAGATGTATTCGAATAAGAAGCTGAATGCCGTTCTTATCACATTAAGTTCGTTGGCACTGGTGGGATTTTTTCTGCTCATTCAGAACCAAATAGCGGTCTCTGACCGGCAATTCTTGAAAGGTATGATCCCGCATCATGCGGCCGCCATCCTGATGAGCGAACAATCGCAGGTAGAAGATCCGGAAATAAAAAAATTGCAGCAGGAAATTATTTCTAGTCAACAACGGGAAATAGATTGGATGAAGGCCAAATTAGAGGACTTGGAAGAATAAGCTATCCAATAAGATAATAGAATGGACGAGGTGATACATCTTCGGCTGCTACTCCCTGGGCGCTGCCGCCGATCCGACCTGGGATATGCGGCGGTAATTAAAAATATCCTGCTGCTTGCCCTGACTTATCTTGCAACCGGCTTCCTATTCGTAGTGATCGGTAAAATTTTCAGAACCAGATAAAACAGAAGATTAAAGGGTTGCTGATAATAAAACAGCCGGAAGCAATCAGAAGCAGTACGCCCTCGTTCTGTTTACGAACCCGAAGGAACCCAGCTAATACGACAGCGCCGATTTCAAAAATTTCCAGTCGGGTCCAGCCGCTGTAAAGGGATTGTGCCACCAGGTAGTTTCCCGGGATAGCGACATCTTCGCGCAATTCGAGCAGATGGGTCATTTAGGCAGACAAGTTAATGGCCGCACAAACAATGGCAAGAAAACGCAAGGTTTTCATAATCAGGAATTATCAAAAAATGCTGTTGTAAAAAAAATACAATTTCTTACGCAAATTAACAGGGAGGCGTTTGGCTGGAAATAGCCGGAGATCGTGGCGTTGATTTTGCTGCATGTTATCAATGCCAACATTCACACTGAAAGCAGATTGGGGTCCCCGTTCCATCTCCTGGTGGCTTGTGCTGATATTGGCCACGGGCATTATCTATATCGGGCTTCGATTCATGATCTCTCCGGATGCGGAGGGCGAAGGTTTTGGTATTCCCTTTCAGAATGCAGAAGATGCCGTCTATTGAAAGGTCAAAGGTATTCGCGATATTATTTCGGGCCTGGTAGCCATTCTCTTGCTGTCGATGCGTAAGTGCCGGGCAACATTGCAGAACGAAGTGATGGTGTAATCCCTGTAAAATACAGGGAACTGATGTCTGTTGCTGTCGCCCTGACAACCCAATGTGCATACTGTATTGAATCACATATCCAGAATGCAGTTCAGGCAGGCGCAACCCGTGAAGAGATTGCAGAAACCGTTTTCATTGCGGCAGCGCTTCGCGCCGGAGGCGCCGTCGGAAATGGCCTCCTGGCTATGCGGCTTTTCGAAGAAGCAAGCGCGGCAAACATTCCTCAAACAGAGAAAGAATAGTTAAGGCCGGGTGCGGTAGCACTAATTCTTTCCCGATAACGGCGCTTTCCCCAGCCGGCCCCAGGCAACAAACGCTGCCATCGCCGCAAAGACAATATTTACGCCAATATCCGAGGCCTCGCCTCTTGTAATGTGAAAAAGGGCTGCGGATAACATCAGCAGGATAACCCCAAATGCGGTGTAGACAGTAAGTTTGGGCTGAACACGAAGCAGGCCCGGGAAAATCAGTCCGATGCCAGCCAGTATATCCACGATGCCAGTCAGGGTCACCAATCCGGGATGGTCAGCCGCCCAGGGCCACATTTCAGCTAATTTTTCAGGCGACTGGAACAATTTCATTGCACCCCCCGAAAAAAAGCCGCCGGCTAATAGTATTTGCACTGCCCAAAGAACGGTGTGCATCGTTCTTGAATTTTTAGGCTCGCTTGCCATGTCTTTAGTTATTTTAGTGGGACCAATAATTTTATCGGGCTAAGTTAAGTATCTTTACTATCCAACGGACAGTACTTTCTCTTTGGATAGTGCTTTCCAATGAGATAGTACCACGAAAAAACAAACAATGCTGACCAACGGAAGCTGCCCCAAAATCATGCTGTCCATCCGGGATGCCCTTGAGGCACTGGAAGGAAGGTGGAAGCTACTTATCCTGTTTTCCCTGTCCGCCGGCCCCAGGCGCTTTAAGCAGATTGCGAGGGAAGTTAATGGAATAACCGATAAGACCCTGTCCAGGGAACTGAAGAACCTTGAGGCAAGCAAACTCATCAAACGCGATGTTTATAATACTTTTCCGCCTACCGTGGAATATTCCATCACAGCCCATGGGCGTTCATTGGAGCGGGTCCTGGATGAACTGCATTACTGGGGCCTGGCGCATCGCAAGGAGGTTATCGGGAAATAGCTGTCCCTAATGCATATCATTGGATCTATCTGACGTCCGGCTGGAACTTCCCTTCATTGATGTACCAGTTCATTCCCTCCCCCTTCTTACGGGCATTGCGATGAACATCCATTTCGGCGGCGGCTGCCAATCGTTGAAGCTCCGCCAGTTTTCCCCGACACCATTTGTCAATACCCTCAAGGAACTGTCCTACCCGCTCCAGCAACTTTACAGCCTCTTCGGCCCGGATCCGGTAGTTTTCACGGTAGCGAAAAGCGGAAAAGCTTCGAGTAAGAAGACCAAACATCCGTTTTTCTTCTTCTGTATCCCGGGGGAAAAAGGCAGCAGGAAGATTGAAAAAGCCCCCCATAATAACAAAGGCATCAACAAATAGTTATCTATCTACATAAAAAGGTAACTGAATATACAGATAGCTCCGCCCCTTTCTTACCTTAAGCAGGCGGCGGCCTCCCAGAGCATGTTAAAGGTAGACGTTTAGGCATAGGGGGCTGACTGTGCCTTGAATGCCAGGCCAGGAAGGATGGGCGGCTGGGACGCTTTTGCGGCCCTAATGATATCTTTTGATGTTTCATTTCTCGGGCGCATTCAAAACAAACAGCCGGACAGCGCCTTTATTCCCGTTTGTAGATCTTCTTCTGAAAGGGAACCGAAACCCATGCGCATACCGATAATTGAAGGATCTCCAGCGTAATAGTCGGGTACTGTAAGGCTAACTCCTTTTTTCATCATTTTCTCTGAAACCGCTAACCAGTTAACCTTCTTTTTAGGTTCAATCCAGAAAGCAAGTCCCCCTTGCGGCACGGTATAATCTGCTTTGTCTTTTAAATATTTGTTTAACGGAGACGCTGTAAAATCCCTTCTGGTGCAACCATCGTGAGAGTAGGAACCGCAATCTTCGGGCAGAGGATTTATCCCGACAGCCACTACTGGAATGAAGATAAATAGATCAAAAGACAATCGGACCCAAATCAAGCCGGTCTTTCCTATCTTGTTATTTCGTTAAGTCTTCCACTTAGGAAAAGCGGAATGAATTAATACGCTAACGTGGCGCCAGACAATATAGCACCAGGATCAGAAAACTGGCTGACTGAAGCACCGCCTGTGATAGCGATATTTCAAGGAATCCAGAAATCCATTTTAAGAAAAAGTAATGTATATTTAAGCCTAAATTGGTTAAATTTGAAAGAATAAGGGTTTAAACATGGAGATGAGGCCGGGGAGCGATGAAGCGTTAATAAATGCTACAAGATCAGGCGAAGAGAAGGCTTTTGAGTCTCTTTATCGGCTCTACTACCCCCTCATTTACCGTTTCGTATTGGGATACGTGCATGCTGTGCCTCTTGCGGAAGATATTACTCAAGAGGTATTCGTGAAAATATGGCAAAACCGGGAACGACTGACCAATGTGAAATCCCTTAAATCCTATCTTTATACTACAGCGCGTAATCATACCATTAACAGCCTCAAAGCTGCATTCCGGTCAAAAGCCGGGACGATCGAAATATTAACCCCTTTTTTGATTCACAGGAACAATACCGAAGACGAATTGCTTCAAAAAGAATACCGGCAATTCTTAAAAAATATCCTTGATACGCTTCCCACCCGGACCAGAGAGGTATTTATCCTTTGCCGGGAAGAAGGGAAAAGTTATGAAGAAGCGGCTTCTGCTCTTGGAGTATCGAAGAACGCGATCAAGAACCACATGGTTTTTTCCATGAAAGTATTCAAGTCAGCTCTTGAAAAATACCTAGGGCTATCCTTAAGCCTGCTTCTGAGCCTTTTACTCCGCCCCTGAAAGTTTTTTATTTTTTTGCTACCCTTCCTGCCTTTTTTTTTGTCTTATACAAAGAATCCAAAAAATGGAAGACGCTGAATTTTATCGCCGTTTAATACAACGGTATAAAGAAAAAAAATCCACTGACGAGGAACTGGAAGTATTCAGCCATCTGGTAAGAGAGGGGAAACTTGACAAATACCTTCTCGAACAGATGAATGAAGATATGGGTATTCATTCCCCTGAAGAAGCCGACCCCGTTACGCCTGTCTTAAAGCGTCCATTCAAATGGGCCAGGATTTCCGCGGCGGCTTCAGTAGCGCTGTTACTTCTTGCCGGCTTATTTTTTTACATCGGCAAATCTGACCATAAGGAGCCTGCAAACCTGACAGAAACCAATTCGGAGAATGAGATCCGCCCGGGAAGCAATAAAGCGGTCCTGACGTTGGCTGACGGTTCACGTATTCAGTTGGATGAAATCAATTCTGGAGCGCTTACCCGGCAAGGAGATGTTGAAATAATAAAATCCGCAAATGGCCAGCTGGAATACAGATCAATCACATCTGAAGGGCGTATCCCGCGGGAGGTCGCATATAATACGCTATCCACACCCCGCGGCGGGCAGTTCCGGATCATGCTGCCTGACGGTACAAAAGTCTGGCTGAATGCCGAAAGTTCCATCCGTTATCCTACCGTTTTTGCAGGTAATGAACGGCCGGTAAGCATTTCGGGAGAAGCATATTTCGAAGTAAAAGAAGATAAAGACCGGCCTTTTAGCGTAGCGGTTAACGGAATAAAGGTAGAAGTGCTGGGAACGAAGTTCAATGTACGAGCGTATGACCGTATGACAAGAACTACCCTGGCGGAAGGGTCGGTCAAGATAGTCAACGGGCATTCAAAGATGACCGGGGGGCCTCCCGCAGCGCTCCTCAGCCCGGGCCAGGAGGCCATTGCTACGACTTCAGGAATAGCAGTACGGCCAGCCGATCTGGAAAAAGCCCTGGCCTGGAAAAACGGCGTGTTTTATTTCAGACAGGAAACCTTGAGGGAGATGATGCAGCAGCTAGCCCGCTGGTACGACTTTCAGGTTGTTTACCGGGGAATGGTGCCGGAAAAGCATTACAGTGGTACCATCAAGAGGAATGCCAGGTTTTCAGAAGCGCTGGAGATGCTCCAGCTGGTGAGCGGGGCAACATTTGAAGTGAACGGCAAGACCGTAACGGTCGATGCTCCCGAATGATCATATACAAAAACCGGGAATGGTGGTGCATTCCCGGAAATTAAGGTTAACAATGTAAAAAAGAGTCTGCGAACATAATTAATACAAATAATAACCCTAACCCTGCAAAAGTATGAAATACTTTTTACGAGGCAATGGTCTTCCGGGACCGCTTTGCCTTTTTCGTTACCAACTGCAACTGATCATGAGACTGACCGTTATGTTGATACTGGCGCTGTCCCTGGGTGCAAATGCTACCGGGGTCGCACAAAAGATCACTCTTTCGGTCACTAATGTGTCCCTGGAGGAGCTGTTTGCCGAGATCCGGGAACAATCTGATTATGAGTTCCTGTATAACTATGAATTAGTGCAGCAATTCCCCCCGGTGACCGTTCATGTAAAAAATGCCGGCATTGAAGAAGTGCTGAATAAAAGTCTTGCCGGAAAGCCGCTGACTTACCGGCTGATAGCCGGGACGATCACCATTCTTCCCCGGGATGATCAACGCGAAAAGCGGGAGGTCTTAGAAGTAGCTCCTTCCCAGGATGTCACCGGCACGGTAACTGACTCGACGGGAGCTCCCCTTACCGGAGTTTCCGTGACGGTCAAAAGCGACCCTTCCATCGGCGTCGCCACGGATATGGAGGGGAAATTCAGCCTGAATGTGCCGGAAGACGCTGTTCTGGTTTTTTCCCTGCTTGGCTTTGAATCACTTGACGTGCCGGTGGACGGACGGGCGGTTATTAACGTGGTACTGCGCGTATCGGAAAACATGCTGGATGAATTGGTGGTCGTGGGTTATGGCACGCAAAAAAAAGAAAACCTTACCGGTGCGGTCTCACAGATTGGCTCGGAAGTGCTTGAAAACCGCTCGGTCACCAGCGTTTCTCAGGCGCTACAGGGCGTCATGGCCGGGGTAAGCGTGCAGCAGACCGAGGGGAGGCCCGGCGCCAACGCCAATATCAGGATCAGGGGGTTCACCTCGCTGAATTCCGGCGGAGCGCTGGTGATCATCGACGGTACGCCCGGAGACCTGAACAGCCTCAACCCGGAGGACGTGGAATCCATTACGGTTTTAAAGGACGCGGCTTCCGCTTCAATCTACGGAGCCAGGGCGGCCGAGGGGGTGATCCTGGTAAGGACAAAGACCGGTAAACCGGGGGCGCTGAGTATCCGCTACCAGGGCAGTGTCAGCGTATTGACTCCCACCAGATTTCCCGAACAGGCGCATTCTTACGATGGCGCGGTCCTGGCGAACCTGGCCGCGCAGAACGCCGGAGCGAATCCTTTCTATTCGAATGACATGATCGAAGCCATGCGTGACCCCTCCGTTACGGCCATCCCCCGGGCAGACGGTGCGGAATGGGATTATGTAGCCGACTTTGACTGGGCAGGGTATTTTCTCAAGAGCAGTGTGCACCAAAACCACAATGTATCCATCAGCGGTGGAGGAGAAAGAAGCGAGTACTACGTCTCTGCTTCCTGGCTCGACCAGAACGGGTATTTCTCGGAATACGGCCCCGACAATTTCGACCGGTATAACCTGAGACTGAATATGGCAAACGAGCTGGTACCGGAAAAATTGACGTTTGATCTCCGGGTCGGCTTCACGAACTCCAAGACCATGCAGTCATCTAATGGAACAGGGTACCTGATGCAAAGCGTGCTTCAGGCGGGAAGGAGCATGCCCCTGTATAACCCCGACGGCACCTATGCGCGGTTCAGAATGCAGCAAAACACGATGCAGCTTCTTAAGGAAGGGGGATTCGACCAGGACCGTTCAAACCGTTTTGAAGGCAGAGCCTCTCTTACCTGGACTGCCCTTCCGGGCCTGAACGTGAAAGGGCTCATTGGTTACAACCTGGACCTTGACCGCGGTACGCTCTTTGGCAGGGCTTATTATAAATACCATCCAGGTATGCCTCCGGACCGCTTCGGATGGGTTAACCAGCCCAACAGGGTGACCAAGAGTGAATCCTATAATAGGTATTACACTTCGCAGCTGGTGGCAGACTATACCCGGTCTGTCAATCAGCATCACTTTAAGATCATGGCCGGGGGCGCTGTGGAGGAGAACTTCTATGAGTATTCCGACGTTACCCGGTTTAATATTTTCGGCAACGAGCTTCCCGCCCTGAACCTGGGCGAAACGGAAGACATGCAAAGCGACTTCAGCGGATACGAATGGGGACTTCTTTCCGGTTTCGGGCGTTTTAACTACGATTTCGCCGGGAAATACCTGTTTGAGGCAAATTTCCGGGCAGACGCTTCTTCCCGTTTTTCCGAAGAGAACCGGTGGGGATTCTTCCCCTCCTTTTCCGCGGGATGGCGGCTGAGCGAAGAACCGTTCATTAAAAATCTCGGCGTTTTCAGTAACCTGAAGATCCGCGCATCGTATGGGGAAGTAGGAAACCAGAACGGGCTGGGTTACTACGATCACATTAGCGTATACCAGTTCGCGACCTCGTTGATCCCGTTCCCCTCGGGAGATGCGCAGCATGTATTCAACCCGCGCCTTCCTTCTCAAAGCAGGTCCTGGGAAACAGTAACCAATTCCAACCTGGGGCTAGAACTCGGATTTCTGGACAACCAGCTGACGTTTGAAGGGGATATCTATATCAAGCGCAACAAGGACATGCTCATTAATATAGAAGTACCCAGCATTATCGGCATCCAGGTGCCCACGAACAATTACGGGGAACTGGAAACAAAAGGCTGGGAGATCAGCCTTAACTGGCGCGACAGCTTCGGAAAGGAACCGTTCAATTACAGCGTGGGCTTTAATTTGTATGATCAGAAAGACGAGATCGTCAGTCTGAACCGTGAATTCACCGGTCTGACAGCAGGCATTCAGAACCTGCAGGGGTATCCCGTGAACTCGATCTTCGGATACGAAACCGCAGGCTATTTTCAGACGGCTGAGGAGGTGGAAGGCTGGGCCTTCCAGCACGCGCGGACCGGACCGGGGGATATCAGGTACATTGATCAGGACGGAGACGGTACCGTTTCCCAACCGAATGATCTTCGGTACCTGGGGTCTACCACACCCCGCTATGGGTTTGGCATGAGCCTGCAGGCAACTTACCGGAATTTTGATTTTTCCATGATCCTGCAGGGAGTTGGAAAACGGAACTTTTATCTTTCAGGATTCTCAGTTCAGCCTTATTTCAACAGCTACGATAACCAATCCCTGGCCATCCATCAAGATCATTGGTCTCAGGAAAATCCGGATGCCTTATTCCCGAGGCCGGTTTCCGGCGGAAGCTGGAATTATCAGTCGTCACAGCACTGGATGCAGGATGCCTCTTATATCAGGATCAAGAACCTGCAACTGGGTTATACCATTCCAACAGGCGATTTAAAGATCAAACAGGTGCGTGTATATTTTGGCGCGGAAAACCTTTGGGAAGCGACTAACCTGATCATGTTTGATCCCGAGATCAATAATACGAATGCTCATCTTGCCTATCCGCTGAACCGGCATTACACCTTTGGCCTGAACCTTCTGTTTTAAAAATGATTGAAATGAGAAAGCAACTAATTGTTTCTGTCGTCCTCGCAGCAATGCTCAGCGCTTGTGAAAGCGTCCTGGATAAGACTCCCATAGATACGATCTCTTCCGAAAACTTCTGGCAGACAGAGGAAGATTTCCGCTTCGCTGCGAATGATCTTTATACTTATCTTTCACTGGATGTCACCCGTCCCAACTGGTCTGTCGACTATTTCCAGCGCGGCACCAATGCCGTCAGCAGCGGCACACATGTGGTATCGAATACCGATCCGGAATGGAACAGTGCTTATCAGGGTATCAGAAGAGCCAATGAGATCCTGGAATTTATTGAAGAAGCTCCGATATCCCAGGCAGCAAAAGACCGGTACGGAGCTGAAGCCAAATTTTTCCGCGGATACTTGTATTTTAATCTGCTACAGCGCTTTGGCGGCGTTCCGGCCATTCTTACCCTTCTCGATTTTGAAAGTAAGGAGCTTACGAGCTCCAGGGCTTCACGAGAGGAAACGATGGCCCAGATCATCGCCGATCTGCAGGATGCGGCAGCGCTATTGCCGAAAAAAAGCGAGCTTCCCGCAGAGGATGCCGGCCGGGTGACCCGCGGCGCTGCCCTTGGAATGTTAAGCAGGGCTGCATTATTTGAAGGAACGATGCAAAAATACCATGACCTTGGCAATCCGGTTCCCTACCTGGAAACAGCCCGGTCTGCCGCCCTGGATTTTATCAATGAGGGCGAATACCCGCTGATCGATGATTTTTCAAGGATATACTCGGAGGACAATGAGAATCATTCTGAAATTGTATTAGTCAAATGGTTCAAAGAAAACGTTACCGGCACCAGTCCGCTGGGGCGGGGGCTCATCATCGACCTGCAGATAGCGCCGACCAAATACCTTGCGGATGCATTTTTGTGTACCGACGGCCTTCCTATTGAGAACTCTTCCTTGTTCCAGGGGTATAATACGCTCGACAGCGAGTTTGAAAACCGGGATCCCCGGATGGATCATACGTTGTGGAGACCGGGCACCGATTATGGGGGCACTCCTTTACTGCCTGATTTCAGGATCAGCAGCACCGGTTATTATCTGAAGAAACCCGGAGACGTAAAAGCGCTTGAGGTTACATTTGTTTATACTGATCAGATACTTATGCGTTCCGCTGAGATCCTGCTGAACTTCGCAGAAGCAAGTTACGAACTGAACGGATCCATCTCCGACGGCGACCTGGATATTTCCATTAACGCGCTCAGGCAAAGGGTGGGAATGCCTCCTTTGACGATTGCCTTTGTCTCGGGCGCCAACCCGGCGGGCGTCCAGCTCGATATGCTTGAAGAGATCCGCAGGGAACGAAGGATTGAACTGGCTGGCGAGGGGTTCCGGTACTACGACCTCATCCGGTGGAAAACCGCGGAAGCGGAATTGCCGCGTCCGGTACTGGGTATCAAGTTCCATGAATCGGACTTTCCCGGCCTGGTGGTAGGAGAAGATATCATTCTCAATGAAGATGGCTTTGTTCTCGCGCAAACTGCTGCCTCGCGCAGCTTCGAGGCTCCCAAACATTACCTCTTCCCGATACCTTTAGGAGAAATAGCGTTGAACGGTAACCTGGAACAAAATCCCGGATGGAAATAAGACTTCACAAAGCAAGCTTGGTAAAATGAGAACAAACAGAAGATCCTTCGTAAAAAATATGCTCCTTGGCTCCGCGGCGCTCTCGGCCGGAAACGCGTTGGGCGGCATTCCAGTGTCGCCGCCTGCCGGCGTATGGTCACCTACCGGCATGTTGCCGCCCGGACCTGTCCCTACGAAACGACAGCAGACCTGGCAAGAGTGTGAGGTCGGACTGATCTATCATTTTGATATATCTGTGGCGGCCGGAAAACATACTTCGGGAAATAATGCCTACAAGGAGGTCTTCGACCCGAAGGCATATAACCCTAAAAAACTGGATACCGATCAATGGATAGAAGCCGCTACAGCGGCAGGAGCAAAGTACGCTGTTTTTACGGCTACCCATTTTAATGGGTTTCTGCAATGGCAGAGCGATGCCTATCCTTACGGGCTGAAACAAGCGGCATGGAAGAACGGCAGAGGCGATATTGTCGGGGATTTTGTGAATTCATGCCACAAGGCAGGCATCCTGCCGGGAATTTACCTGAGTACCCACCGCAATGCTTACTGGGAATTGTGGGATTACTACGTAGACTGGGGCAAGGGTAAAGGTACCCGAAAGCAGGAAGAATTCAACCGCGCCGCGGAAAAGATGGTGGAGGAACTCTGCTCTAAATATGGCGAACTGGTGCAGATCTGGTTTGACGCGGGCACCAAATTACCCCATGAAGGCGGGCCGGATGTTATTCCCGTTTTTGAGAAATATCAGCCGGATTCAGTCTTCTACCATGCTTCCCGGCGGTCAGATCACCGCTGGATCGGAAATGAAGCCGGTTATGCCGACTATCCCTGCTGGGCCACCATGCCGGATACCGAAGGATTGATCTCCCATAACTCGCCCTATTGGAAACCTATTCTGGGCACGGGAGACCCCGATGGCCGGATCTGGTCGCCGGGGATGGTGGATATTCCGCTGCGGGGAGCAGAAGGTATTCATAACTGGTTCTGGGCTCCGGGGCAAGATCACGGCGTTTATTCTGCAGAAGAACTCACCGGGATGTATTATCAATCGGTGGGCCGTAACTGTAATCTTGTGATCGGAGAAGTAATTACTCCTGAAGGCCTGGTCCCGGAACACGATCTCCGTGTTTTGGAAGAATTCGGAAAGGAAATCAAGCGCCGCTTTGGGACGTCACTGGCCAGGACCGAAGGAACGGGCGATGAGATCAGGCTGGACCTGCCCCGGACGGAAAAGATCAGTCATATAGTGATCCGGGAAGCGATTGAGTCGGGAGAGCGGATCAGGGAATATGAGGTGGAAGGTATGGTAAACGGACAATGGAGAAGTCTATGCAAAGGGCAGTCAGTAGGGCATAAAAGGATTGAGCAGATCAAAGAGGTAAACTGCACTGCATTGCGGCTGAAGATCCGCAAAAGTACAGCAGCGCCAACGATCCGCGAATTTTCCGTTTTCGGTCCTGCAGGCGCTTAAATCGTTACACACATTTGATAAAATCTAAATATTATATTGAAATGAAGCATTCCGGAAGAGGTGCGTTTATAGTCTTGTTAAGACAAATCCCGCTATTTCTGTTTTGCTGCCTATACCTGACGGACAGTCATGCTCAGCAGCAACCTCAATCGAGGCAGCGTCCCAATATCATTGTGTTCATGGTAGATGATATGGGCTGGATGGATACCTCCGTGCCCTTCGGCGACAGCGTAATGGCGCTGAACCGGCGTTATCACACGCCCAATATGGAGCGTCTGGCACGCGAAGGGATGAAATTCACTAATGCCTACTCCACGCCGGTATGCACACCCACAAGGATCAGCCTGATCACCGGCATGAACGCCGCGCACCACGGAGTGACCAACTGGACCCACCCCCTTCGTGACCGTCCTACGGATCGTGCTGACAGCCTCTTCAATCCTGCAGACTGGAATTACAACGGACTGAGCCCTGTAGAAAGCGTCCCACATACGGTTTATGCGACCCCGCTGCCCCAATTGTTAAAGGACGCCGGATACTTCACCATTCATGCGGGGAAAGCACATTGGGGGCCGGCCGGAACGCCGGGCTCCAATCCCTATAACCTGGGGTTTACCGTGAATATCGCCGGTAATTCCATCGGCCATCCGCAAAGCTACCTGGGAGCCGAGAATTATGGCAATCTGCCTGGTAAGGCCGGCTTCAATGCTGTGCAGGATTTGGTACAGTATTATGGAAGCGATACGTTTTTAACAGAAGCTCTGACCCTGGAAGCGTTAAAAGCCCTGGAATACCCCGTAAAGAAGAAAGAGCCCTTCTTTTTATACCTGGCTCATTATGCTGTGCATGTTCCTTTAATGGCCGACAAGCGTTATTATCAGAAGTACATTGACGCCGGATTAGGAGAAAAGGAAGCCAGGTACGCCAGTATGATCGAAGGGATGGATAAGAGTCTGGGCGATGTGATGGATTATCTGGAAGAAAATGATCTCGCAGATAATACCGTTCTTCTTTTCATGTCCGACAACGGGGGGCTGAGCATGGTGCCGCCCATGGGCGGCGAGCAGCACACTCAAAACCTGCCTCTCAGGGCGGGCAAGGGCTCTGTTTACGAAGGAGGCATCCGGGAGCCTATGCTCGTAAAATGGCCGGGAGTCACACGGCCGGGTTCGGTTACCGATCATTATCTGATCATCGAAGATTTCTTCCCCACCCTGTTGGAAATGGCGCAGGTCAGAAATTACGAGACCGTGCAAACCGTTGACGGGAAAAGTTTTGTGCCGCTTCTCAGGAATAGCGGGAAGGCCACCGGTACCGCAAGACCGATTATCTGGCACTTTCCCAATAAATGGCAACCGGAGGACGGGCCGGGTATCAATTATAAAAGTGCCATCCGGCAGGGCGAATGGAAACTGATCTACAATATGCGCAGCCGCAAAAAGGAACTGTATAACCTGCGGTCGGACATTGGGGAAACAACCGATCTGTCGGAGAAATACCCCGAAAAGGTCGACGCTCTTTCAAAGCTGTTAAGCAGGCAACTCCGCCTGTGGGATGCTCCCATGCCGACGGTCAAAAGCACCGGCAAGCCGGTTCCGTTACCTTGAGTTTCCTGCTGAAAGAGCTGGTTTCACCTTCTATAACGATAAATTCTGATCAGTGTCCCCCTTTCACATAAGCCCAGCCCGCTTCTTGTTTCAGGATAATTTCAACTAGTCCCGACGGTACTACAACAGTTCCGGTTACCAAATCACCAAGGGTTATCTTATTGCTACGCATGGCATTTTCACAGATCACAAATGAAACGTTTGCCTGGCCAAGTTCTGCCAGCTGCGCAGCTACTTCTGTCGTATCCGCTACAAGCAGGTAAATGCCCTGCCCGTAACATACTACATGCATGGCGGTTCCGGGAAGGCCTCTTTGGATATTTTTGATTTGTGTAATGACTGCACGCTGGGCTGCAGGCTGCCCTTGTGTGACCTGCATGACCACACGATGCTCTATTGACTCATTCATTCTATTATTCCTCCTTGTTTTGCCCGGTAATAATCTATGGATAAACTACCGCCCAACCCTGGTGCTGACGGATGATGATCTCCCCGTTTCCGGAAGGAACAAAGGAAATAAAGGGATAAAGTTCCGATTTCCCGATACCGCGTTCTTTCAGAGTATTTTCGCATTGAGCGAGGAGGACGCCCCTTTCCTTCAGGTCCTCCAGGGCTGTCCGGTAAGGACTTTCCAACTTATAAATTTCCACACCGTCGCCAAATACAATGAGTTCCACTTCCAGCCTTCCTTTCAGACGCGGATCGTTCAATGCGTTCCGAATGTTCCGAAATGCGGCCTTTACCCGCTTTTCATCCGATGAGTTGACAACATACAGGGCTTTATAGCTATCAAGGGTGGCCGGGGCGCCCGTGAAGGCGGCCGGGTTCTGTAAAGTGGAAGCCGCGGTTCCGGCTGTTGAAGTGTTCTGGGAAAAGGTCAGAGCTGGCAAAAACAGCAAACCGGCCACATAGAGAATCGTTAATAATTTATTTTTTTTCATCACTTATTGTTGTTTAATACT
>DATCYD010000103.1:0-17671 GCA_036570465.1 Anseongella sp. | reverse complement strand
GAAAAGAATTATGTAAAATGGGTGCAAAATCCCGACGAGGGCCCGGTAATGTCCCATCAGCTACTGGATAAGAAAGTATTCCCTCTGCTGGACGACACCCCAACGTTCTTCGTGCTGATCGACAACCTGCGTTATGACCAGTGGAAAACAATTCAGCCCATCATCTCGGAATATTTCCGTTTTGAATCCGAAGAATGTTATTACAGCATCCTCCCCACAGCCACCCAATATGCCCGGAATGCTATCTTTTCAGGTCTGATGCCCCTGGACATGGAGAAACAACATCCGAATATCTGGCAGAATGATGAAGACGAAGGTGGAAAGAATATGTATGAAGAAGACTTTCTTTATTCGCACATCCAGCGTCTGCACAAACCGGTAAAGTTCAGCTACACCAAGATACTGAACTACGACGCCGGCAGGGAATTGATGGAGAACGTTCACAACACCCTGGGGAATTCCTTAAATGCCGTGGTCTATAATTTTGTAGATACCTTATCGCATGCCCGCACCGAAATGGAGATTCTGAAGGAACTGGCTTCGGACGAGGCTGCTTACCGTTCACTCACACTTTCCTGGTTTGAACATTCTCCTTTGTTCGATGCCCTCAAACGCATTGCTGATAAGAAGGTAAGGCTGATCATTACCACCGATCACGGGACAATTCGCGTGCGTACTCCCAGCAAAGTAATTGGTGACCGTAACACCAATACCAATCTGCGCTACAAAACGGGTAAGAACCTGGCATTCGAAGCCAAGGACGTGATGCACATCCGAAACCCTCACGAAGCGCTCCTGCCCCGTCAACATGTTAGTTCAAGTTATATCTTTGCGAAGGAAGACGAATATTTCGTTTACCAGAACAATTACAATCAGTTCGTTCAGTATTATCTGAACACATTCCAGCACGGTGGGATTTCACTCGAAGAAGTGATTATCCCATTTGCCGTATTCACCAGCAAATAATTAATTCCCCTTTGAGATGGTTTTAGAAGGCGTCCGTATTCGCTCAGGAGATTTTTGGGGCCCTCAAAGCTGCGCTTTGCCCCCTAAAATCAAAGTCGCTCATCCGGACGCCTTCTAAAACCTGTTCCGGGAAAATTAATACTTGTATTTTTGCAGGGAATGGAAGAATTGGAGCTTGAATGCCGGAGCCTTGATGAATTGCCGTCTTGTGCGCGGGAAGTATTGGATTTTGCAGGAGAGGAACGAGTACTTCTGTTTTATGGGGAAATGGGGGTGGGTAAGACCACCTTTATCCAGGCAATCTGCGCCCGGCTGGGAGTCACCGGGGCGGTTTCAAGCCCCACTTTTTCATTGGTAAACGAATACGAAAGTGCCGCCGGTCCTGTGTTTCATTTTGACTTCTACCGGCTGAAGAACGAGCGGGAAGCATTCGATATCGGCGCGGAAGAATATTTTGACAGCGGAGGTTATTGTCTGGTGGAGTGGCCTGAGAATATTGAATCCCTCCTGCCGGAAAAACATATTACGATAAAGATGACCGCTGCCGAAAATCTACGGAAGATAAAACTTCAGAATTTTACGTAAATTGCGCGTTATGAAATCGGGCTTTTCAGAAGTTGCCAGACAGGCAATGCTTATGCCTCAGGAATCGATGCTGGAGGTAGCGCGCAAGAAACACGAACTTTACATCGGTATTCCCAAAGAAACGTCCTACCAGGAAAACCGCATTGCACTCACTCCTTCATCTGTCGCCGTCCTGGTAAACAACGGCCACGAAGTTATCGTAGAAGCTGGCGCAGGCGATGCCGCCAATTTTCCTGACAAAGAATTCAGCGAAGCAGGGGCACGGATCATATATAGCCAGAAAGATGTCTTTCAGGCCGATATTATTATGAAAGTAGCCCCTCCTTCCATGGAGGAAATTGAACTGCTCAAGACCGAACAGACACTCATTTCGGCCCTGCACGTGGCCACGGTGAAGGAATCTTACCTGAAAGCGCTCAAGGCCAAGCGGATCACGGCCATTTGTTATGAATACCTGAAAGACGAAGGAGGTATTTTTCCGGTAGTCCGCTCCATGAGCGAAATCACCGGCAATACCGCCATCCTGATAGCGGCCGAATACCTTAGCAACCTCAAGAACGGGAAGGGCATGATGCTGGGCGGCGTCCCGGGCATTCCTCCTTGCGAAGTAGTCATTATCGGAGCAGGGACTGTGTCCGAGTTCGCAGCGCGGGCAGCCCTCGGCCTGGGCGCCGAAGTGAAAATCTTTGACAATTCCCTTTACCGCCTGCGCCGGTTGCAGGATAATCTGAACAGCAGGGTATTCACCTCGGTTGTACAACCCAAGGTGCTAAGCAAGGCTCTGCTAACCTGTGACGTGGCCGTCGGAGCTATGCGATCCGTGAACGGACGAAGCCCCTGTTTGGTTTCGGAAGAGATGATCTCACAGATGAAGGCAAATTCAGTGATCATTGATGTCAGCATCGATCAGGGTGGATGTTTTGAGACCTCCAGAGTCACCAACCATGATCATCCCACCTTCCGGAAATACGACGTCATCCATTACTGCGTACCTAATATCGCCTCCCGTGTCTCCCGAACCGCCTCCTACGCCCTGACCAATATTCTTTCTCCAATCTTGCTGGCAATTGGCGAAGCAGGTGGTGTCAAGAATATGCTATGGGAAAAATCCGGGGTTCGCAACGGGGTATATGCCTACCAGGGGCATCTCACCAATAAGTACATCGCCGAACTCTTCAATATCCCTTATAAGGAACTGGACCTGCTCGTAGCAGCAAGGATGTAGCCGCCAGACACCTGGTAGTCGTTTATGGGTTGTGATAGTAAAGCGACCAGGTTCCGCCATTGTATTCCAGCGCACTCCTGTTCTCAATCCAGTCACCTGAATTCAGATACAGCACTGAGCGGTTTCCCTCGTTCACATTCCTGATCTCAGGCAGATGATTGTGTCCGCATACCAGGTAATCTGCCTCCTTCTCCAAGGCGACATCAATGGCCTTCTGCTGGAAGTCCTCTACCGATCGCACCTTTCTCTTTACCCAATGTTTGATTGCCTTCGAAAACCGGATTTCCCGGCCTGTAAGCGGCCTGAGCAATGCGTTGATTCCCTTGTTGAATATAACAGCCGCACCGTATGAAAAGGCCCCTAGCTTGGTTACAAGCCTGGATTTCATAGTAAAGTCATAGATATCGCCGTGGATGAACCAGGCCCGCTTCCCGTCCAATTCCAGTTCCAACTCATTTACCAGCTGTAACCGAAGCAGGGATCCCAATAAGAAACGACGCAGCACCTCATCGTGATTGCCGGGCAAATAATACACCCTCACCCCCTCGTCCAGGTAGTCTCTGATTGCTTCCAGCACCAACTGATGAGATTCTGGCCAATACCAGGAACTAAGCTGCCAGAAATCGATAAAGTCACCGTTCAGCACCAGGGTCCGCGGATGAACAGAGCGCAAATACTCGTGAAGTTTTCCGGCTTGTGACCCGAAAGTACCCAGATGCACATCGGAAATAACGATCAACTCTACGTTGCGGCGCTTCTCCATGAGTTTTTTATCTGTCATAGTTTTTCCCGCATTTCCAGCAGCACTCGTTCCATTTCTTTCCGGACCTTGCGGAGAGGCGTCATAAAATTATTATTCATAAAGGAAAAAATAAACACCCGCCCGCTTTTACCAACCAAGTACCCGCTTAGGTTGTGCTGATTAGATAACGTTCCTGTTTTGGCAAAGATAAAAGGTATTTTGTCTTCGAAATAGTATTTAAGTGTGCCCTCTTCTCCCCCAATGGCCATCATCGGAAAAATACGCTCCCGCGGGAATTCCTTATACAGCCTGGACAATACTTCTACCAGGACGCGCGGAGTCACCATGTTGTACCGGGACAAGCCCGAGCCATCCACCCACGCGATTGAATCAGGCAACCCATACAGAAAATGTTCGGCGGCATACTCGATCATCCCGCTGCTTTTAAGCGTATCTCCCAGCAGAGAAGAGCAAACCAGCAGCATTTGTTCCGCAATAAAATTATCGCTGACCTGCATCATCCGGGCCAGGACCGAATCCAGCGGAAGACTGTACACATAGGGCGAACCCTGGGGAATTAAGCGATCGCTGATCATTATTTCGCGGTGAATGGTATCCTGCAGAAAGGACAACAGCAATTCCCCGGAGGGCCGGAAAGGAATTCTCCTGAAGAAAAACCGGGGGGCCGGCAACGCCGGGTAACGAAAAAGATTCTGTTCCTGATCCCGTTTTATACTGAACTTTTCGGTCCTGAGCGTCGTATCACGTAAGAGCATGGGTTCCAGCACACGAGGGAAGACCTCCAATTTTCCTCCATCGGTTACCTCGAAGTCAACTGCATTGTCGTGAAAGGGAAACACCGACCGTTCCGGTTGAAAAGCATAGAAATAATCATCCCAGGCCCAGCCCGGCCCGTAAGGCGGATCCTGGTACGGGCGTTCGCAATAGTAGAGCACATGCTGGGGCGCATTCCGGAGAAAATCCAGCACCCTGTGACTGTCCAGAAAGGTATGCAACAGCGACGGATCTCCCGTGCCCCGAAAAAAAAGCGTATCGCCGCTTACCATGTATTGAAGCGCCGGAACGGAATCACCCAGCATGCGCAGTGCTGTATAAAATGTCAGCAGCTTGGTATTTGAAGCAGGGGTAAAATACTTATCCTCCTGGTAAGCTCCCAAAACCTGTCCGGAGGCAGCATCAGCGATCACCAGGCCGGTAAAATGGCCGGACAGCAAGTCGGATTCTCCAATCATCCGGGCCAGCTTCTGATCGTTGATCTGCGAAAAGGCCATGCTAAAACAGGCCACCAGAAAACCGGCGGCAAGGCAGGCAAACAAACTTTTCATACCTTTAAAATTAGCAGATAATTTGTTAAATTGGTAATATGTCTTGCAGGGTGCATTCTATTGTTATTCTGAGTTTGTTGCTGCAGCTACCCCTGTTTGCCATAGGGCAGCGTCCATTCAACTTCATGAATGACAACAGGCGCAAACTGAAGATCCCATTCAGGCTGGAACGCAATCTGATCGTCGTTCCGGTTTACATCAATGGACACGGCCCTTTCAATTTCATTTTGGATACTGGAGTAAGTATCCTGATCATTACCAACCCATCCCTGAAAGATTCCATCGGACTGAAAGGCGATCGCACCATTAAGATCCGGGGGCTGGGAGAAGGAGAGGACCTGGATGCCGTGATCATTCCCCGGATGAGTGTGCAAATCGGCAGAACAACCGCCCCCTATATGGCCGGTGCCGTTATTAACGAGGACCGTTTCCACCTGTCGGGATACGTGGGTATTCCGATTTTCGGGATTATCGGCCACGATTTCTTTAATAGTTTTACAGTAAAGATCAATTACGTGACTTCCCGCCTCACTCTTTATCAGTCCAACCAATTCAACAGTGAGCGGTTCACCAGGCGAAAAGGATACGAAGCCATCCCAATCATTCTCGAAGACCAGCGCCCCTACCTGGTTACCAAAATTCAGCTGAACAATGGCACATCCGTAAGTTCCAAACTGATCATTGACAGTGGCGCCGGACATCCTGTTCTACTGGACCCGCATTCTAATCCGGCCTTTCTGATTCCGGACACTTCCGTTTCAGCCATGCTGGGGGTAGGGTTAAACGGCCCCATTCGCGGCTACCTGGGAAGGCTCAGTTCCCTTTACCTGGTTGATTTCGAGCTGGTCAATCCCATCGCTTCATTTCCCGATTACGACACCGTCCTGTATGACCCATATGGTGTACAACGAAACGGAAACATCGGGAATGAAGTTCTGAAACGCTTCAATGTCATCTTCGACTATCGTCACACCGTGATGTATCTCAAGCCAAACAACCGTTTCGGCGACCCTTTCGAACACGACATGAGCGGGATGAGCCTGGTTACCGGAGGCAACGTTTATCGTCGCTATTTCATCACCAATATCATCCCCGGATCCCCCGCAGACGATGCCGGCCTGGAAGTCGATGATGAGATCCTGTCCATTAATCTGCAGCCTGCAAAGGAAATGAGCATTTCCGAAATAGACCATCTGTTTCGCTCGGAAGACAAACGCAACCTGCTTCTGGAAATCGGGAGAGAAGGAGAAACCGATATGGTTATCCTGATACTTCGCCGAAGAATATAGCATCATTTTACAGGTGGAAACAGAGCGGTTACTCAGTGAAGGCCCGCGAAATCTAAATGATACCCCGCAGTCACTCAATCGCTATTTAACCGTTTGCTGCTAAGACTTACCTTTACCGCTTAAACTAAATGCTCCCAGGCCATGCAAACATACGAGGACTCCATGCTCAGAAAAACCATTCTTTCTGCTGCCATGCTACTTGCCCGGAATGGAGTGGCTGAGAACGACGGATCCAACGGCATGGCTTTTACCATGAAGGTAGATGGGGTAAACCAATCAAACTACCAGGCTCTGATCGTAAAGGAAGCTGACGATGGCCATGACTTTTTTAGCATCCTTGCCTTTCAGGGGGAATTCGGTTCACAAGATGATTTACCCAGCGTATGGCTCTCTGTAAACGCCAACGCCGAAGGCACTTACGCTATCCAGCGACGCCTGAATTTTGACGGCGCCTGGGCCCTTTACAACGATGCGGAAGGAACCGGATTCAATTTCTTCAGCGGAGACCCAAAAAGAAATAAAGGATTTGTTTCTACTTGCGGAGCCATTACCATTTCAAGCATCGACACAGAATGCCGGCGTATTTCCGGGAAGTTCCAGTTCAACGCCAGCAATTCGGGCGGTAAAACGAAAACAATTTCGGAAGGTATCTTCAGTAACCTGAGCTACTTCGAACAGGCATAATCCAACGCGCTCTCTTAACTCTCTATAATTAAAAACGGGGCTCACACTGGCCCCGTTTTTTTTACCTTTCAATTAGTGATCTTTATACGATTCGTGGAATTTTCGAAGCCGGTTTTCCGATCGTTTCCGGAAGGACCCTTATCCAGAAGGCTCGCGGTTTTCAGCAATCCAATGAATTCGGCACGGTACCCTTCCCGGTCGGCACCCCTGGCATTCCAGGCAAGACCGATCAACTGATCGTAGGAAGCGGTTCCCTTAAATTCCGAATCGCGGAGCAACATTCCAAAACCCGCTACCGAAGCGGCAAACCGGAAATTATCCGAGGCAGAGGCCAGGGGCGTATTTTTATCGGTAAGTACCTTGCTGATTTCCCGGCTCACCTTTCCATCAGGTTCTTTATACCGTAGCTTTACCGTCAGCACCTCATTCCCACCTGAAAGCTGGGAACGTTTTATATCCTGGTATTTCAAACGATCCTTCTGTTTGCCGGCACCGGCAGGAATAATCTCATACAAAGCTGTAACCGTATGACCGGAACCCATTTCTCCGGCATCCTGCCTGTCATCCACAAAATCTTCTTCATTCAGCATCCGGTTTTCGTAGCCAATAAGCCTGTAGGCCTCCACATATTTCGGATTGAATTCAATCTGCAGCTTCACGTCCCTGGCTATTGTAAACAACGTCCCTCCGAACTCACTTACCAGTACCTTCCTGGCCTCGTTGAATGTATCAATATACGCGTAATTTCCATTTCCCTTATCGGCCAGCAATTCCAGTTTGTTATCCTTATAATTACCCATCCCGAAACCGAGTACCGAAAGAAACACCCCGCTTTCCCGCTCCGACTC
The DNA here is from genome assembly GCA_036570465.1 of Anseongella sp. Classification (GTDB taxonomy): domain Bacteria; phylum Bacteroidota; class Bacteroidia; order Sphingobacteriales; family Sphingobacteriaceae; genus Anseongella. The sequence continues at coordinate 9,986 of DATCYD010000103.1, read as the reverse complement.
AATCAGTCGCTGCAATTCACCGTCACTGGACACGCCCACGTTAAAATCCCCGTCTGTAGCCAGAATTATCCGGTTATTACCTCCGTCAATAAAATGTTCACGCGCTATACGGTATGCATCCCGGATCCCTGCCGCCCCGGCAGTTGAGCCGCCCGCCCGGAGCTCTTCAATGGCATCCATGATCGTTTTCTTTTCATTCCCCGGCGTCGATGCAAGCGCCACGCCTGACTGGCTGGCATAAGTCACAATGGCCACCCGGTCATTCGCCCGCAACTGGTTCGCCAGAAGCTTAAATCCCTGTTTCAGCAAGGGAAGCTTATTGGGTGACTGCATGGATCCGGAAACATCAATGAGGAATACCAGATTCGAAGCAGGCAGTTCAGCGGCAGGAACCGTCTTTCCCTGCAGGCCAATATGGATCAGCCTGTGCTTGCTGTTCCAGGGTGTTTCCCCTATTTCAGCAACGATATTCACAGGATCAGCCCCGTCTGGCCGGGCATATTGGTAGTCGAAATAATTAACAAGCTCTTCTACCCGAACGGCATCCTTCGGCGGCAGGACACCCTGCTCAAGGAAACGTCGTACATTGCTGTAAGAAGCCGCATCCACATCAATGGAAAAGGTCGAAAGCGGCTGATTTTTTACCTGGCGAAACCTGTTTTCATCGACAGGAGTATAATCTTCCGTATTGTATGGATCACGCGGATAACCTGGCTGAAAGTAATCCCGAACTGCCGGGGTACGATTCATAACCACTCCCCCAACAAATGCTTCTCTCTTCTGAGTACCGGCACCAACGACCACCACCTCTTCCAGAGCGTGTTGCGCCGGGAGCAACGTCATATCAATCACTCTTTTATGCCCTACGCGTACCTCCCTGGTCTCAAATCCAATAAAACTAAACACCAGCACTGCCTTATCATCCTTCACCTCGATGGAATAATGTCCCTTTTTATCAGTAATCGTACCAAGAGAAGTGCCCTTGACGTACACCGACACCCCCGGTAGAGGAACCCGACCATCCGTCACTGCCCCGGTGACCATTCTTTCAGTTTCTGTTCCGTTAAAACCAGTGCTTGCAATGAACACCCCAATGAGTACGATAAGTTTAAACTTCATGATAAAAAATGTTGATCATATCCATTAGATGCGAACCGACAGTTATTTCCACACAGACAGATTTCCTGATTTTTCCTACATTGGCAAAAAGTATGTGCCCGGCATGTTTTTAAAGATCACAGGAAAGAAGCGAAAAGCTCTTGCAGATGAAGAGCTGGCAGCGCTGTTTAAACAAAGCGGCGACATGAACCTGTTGGGTGAACTTTACGGACGGCACATGGAAATGGTCTTTGCTGTTTGTTTCAAATACCTGAAAGATGAAGATGCCAGCAAGGACGCCGTCATGCAATTGTTTGAGAAACTTTCCATTGATCTTCAACGGCACCAGGTGAGTAATTTCAAAGGTTGGCTGCACCAGGTGGCACGGAATCATTGCCTGATGCAGCTGCGGTCAGCACAGAACAAATTCAGGGACAACATGGTTCCGATTGAAAATGAGCGTGCCGAAGGTATGAAAAATGAGACCTTTTTGCATCCTGATAAGGAAGCGCTTGAAATGAAACTGACACAGATGGAGGATGGTCTTGGGAAGCTCCCTCCGGAACAAGAGCAGTGTGTGCGGTTGTTTTATCTCGAACAAAAGTGTTATAAGGATATTGCGGAGATGACGGGATACGAATTAAAGAAAGTAAAGAGTTATATACAAAACGGAAAGCGGAATCTGAAACTATTCATGGAGGCGCAGAAAAATGAGCAGTGAAGGGAATTACAGGAGCCATCTAACGCCAGAGACCATCAGGGGGTACCTTGGCGGCAGGCTGGATAGCACTGCCATGCACCAGATCGAAACCCATTTGCTGGAATGTGAATTCTGCTCAGACGCAGTGGAAGGGTTCGAGTTGTATGAGCATGCCCAGGTCCGGACTGAACAAACCTTGCTGGCTCTCCGCAAGGACCTGAACCAGAAGATCAGGGAACACAAGCAACCACGCATGATCCGCTGGCCCGTTTGGTCTGCCGCCGCCGGGATTGCGCTGGCCATTGCGGGCTATGTGGTAATCAAACAACAGGAAAAAGAACAGCAACTGGCGGCCATCCGGCAATCCGAAGCCTTCCTGCAAACCGGCGTCAATGATACGCTGATTATTTTCATGCCTGAAGCACCTGAACCTGTCAACAAGGAAAAATTCCTGGCCGTCAATACGCCCCCCGTCCCACAGGCGAATGCTTCATCCGGACAAGCTGCTGTTTCAGCATTACCCGATTCTCCGAAAGCCGGCGATTCTGTTTCTGTGGTGCTCTCCGCAAGGCAGAAACGCGCTCCGATAACCGGTAGCGTAGCCATACGGGGTCTGAAAAAGCAAGCCGGTCAGCCCCCGTCCGCAGCCAGGGTGATCAGCGGACGGGTGGTTACCAGTGACAATTCATCGCTGCCCGGAGCCAATGTGCTGGTACCCGGAACTGGGCTGGGCACCGCCACCGATACCCAGGGCAATTTTACACTGGCCGTACCTGATGAAGCTAATTCACTCGTTGTACAAATGATCGGATTCGATGCCGATACCGTTCAGATCAGTGATCACGCAGATCACCTGCTGCTGGCTATGCAGCCCTCCGAAAAAGGTCTTGAAGAAGTTGTTGTTGTGGGATATTCACAAAAAGACGGACAGGTTCCTCCTACTCCCTCGATCGGGAAGGAAGCCTACGAAAAATACCTGTCAGACAGCCTTCGCTATCCCGAGGAAGCACTCCGGGTGCGAATCGAAGGAGAAGTACTGGTTGGGTTCACTGTCCGCGGCAGCGGCAAGCCGGCCGCTTTCAAAGTAGTCCGCTCGCTTGGCTATGGCTGTGACCAGGAAGCAATCCGCCTGATCCGGGAAGGCCCCACCTGGGTTTCGCCTGTCAGCAAGCGGGGACGGCGCCATCCCACCGAAGCCGTCCAGGCAGTCAAATTCGAGCTGAAAGAGAAAGATTAGTCCCCTGGTTTACATAATCCAGGTATAATCTTATATTTACCAAAAATCGATATGGACAGAATCCATTTCCTGAGCGGTCTCTGCAGTGTCTGCGTTGCCGCACTGGCCGTATTACCCGCCTGTGATCCATCGCAAACACAAGAGCAAGACACCCCTACCATGGACGTACATAGTTTCGCCCGGCCCACTGAAGCAGTGGTCAGGCACCTTGATCTGAACATCAATGTCAACTTTGGCAACCACATTATCAGCGGCACGGCCGCCTGGGAGATTGAAACCACTGAATCTGCCGGAGAGATCATTTTCGATACCCAGGGACTAAAAATAGAGCAGATTACCTATGGAGACGGCAGTCCGGCGGAGTTTTCCCTGGGCAACGAGGTTCCCTGGCTGGGACGCCCGCTGAACGTAAAATTGAAGCCCGGAACCAATAAGGTCATCATTAAATACATGACCAGTCCGGAGGCCGCCGCCCTTCAGTGGCTAGACCCGATGCAAACCGCGGGAAAGGAATACCCCTACCTGTTCACCCAGTCACAGGCCATTCTTGCGCGTAGCTGGATCCCTTGTCAGGACAGTCCCGGTATTCGTTTCAGCTATTCGGCAAAGGTACAGGTTCCTAAAGATCTGATCGCCTTAATGAGCGCAGGGAACCCCACCGAAAAATCGGACGATGGTCTCTATAACTTCACTCAGCCTAATCCCATCCCCTCCTACCTCATGGCCCTGGCCGTGGGAGACATCCGTTTTCGTTCCATTGGCCGTAACACAGGCGTGTATGCCGAACCCTCCATGATCGATGCCTGCGCCAGCGAGTTTGCCGGCATGCAAGACATGATGGACGCCGCAGAAGGCCTGTATGGAAAATACCGGTGGGGACGCTACGATGTGATCGTTCTCCCGCCCAGCTTCCCGTTTGGGGGCATGGAAAACCCCGAGCTCACCTTTGCAACGCCAACCATTATTGCGGGCGATCGATCGCTGGTAAGCCTGGTGGCCCACGAACTGGCCCATAGCTGGAGCGGCAACCTGGTTACCAATGCCACCTGGGATGATTTCTGGCTGAACGAAGGGTTCACGGTTTATATTGAACGACGTATCATGGAAGCCATTGAAGACAAGTCTTACGCCGACATGCTGGCGCTTATTGGCTACCAGGACCTCCAGGGCACCCTTCAGGATCTCGGCGCAGACAACCCCGACACCCGTCTGAAACTGGACATGAAAGACCGTAACCCTGACGACGGTGTCACGGATGTCGCCTATGAAAAGGGGTTTTGCCTGCTGCGAACCATTGAAGAAGCTGTGGGACGGGAACGCTTTGATTCCTTCCTGAACCAATATTTTAACAGCCATGCCTTCAGTTCCATTACGACCGAAACATTTCTTGATTATTACCAAAAGGAACTGATTGGTAACGACTCCGCACTGGCGCAGCAAATCGATATCCGTCAGTGGATTTACGAACCTGGTCTGCCTGAAAACCATCCCGAGTTCACATCAGAACGCTTTTACGCCGTGGACACTGCCCTGGCAGACTGGAAAACCGGAACCCCGGCAAGCAACCTTTCAACCAATAGCTGGAGCACCCATGAATGGCTTCATTTTATCAGACATCTGCCGGAGGACATCACCATCCTGCAGATGAAGGCGCTGGATGATTCTTTTCATTTCACCACTTCAGGCAACAGTGAACTGCTTGCCGCCTGGTTCCAGCACGTTATTCCCCATCGTTATGAAGCCGCCTACCCGGCCCTGGAAAATTTTCTGATCAACGTCGGCCGGAGGAAATTCCTGACCCCGCTTTATACAGCGCTTATTGAAACTCCCGAAGGCAGACAAATGGCGGAATCCATCTACAGCAAAGCCCGTCCAAACTATCATTTCGTATCCCGCCAGACAATCGACGACTTACTAAACCCTGAACAATGAAAACCCTGAATCTGCTATTACTGATCATTATGGTTAGCGCCAGCAGTCTCTTCGGCCAGAAAAAACCACAATATGACGAAAGCAAGGTTCCAGATTATACCTTGCCGGAATTATTAAAGACTTCCGGGGGCAAAACAGTAACGAAAAAAAAACAGTGGGAAAAGATAAGGCGCCATGAAGTGCTCGCCCTGTTCACCAACCAGGTTTACGGAAAAACCCCCGACCGGAAGATTCCGATGCAGTTTCATACTCAATCGATTGACAAGGAAGCGCTCGATGGAAAAGCCACCCGGAAGCAGGTGCGTATTTATTTCGGCAGGGACACTTCGCGGCACATGGACCTGCTGATTTACTTTCCCAACCAGGTTAAGGCGCCCGTACCTGTATTTCTGGGTTTAAATTTCACCGGCAACCATACCATTCATACCGATCCGGGCATTCTTATTTGCCCGAAAAAGGCCGGAAATGAGCGAGGCATGCGGGTACGTCGCTGGCCCGTGGAAGAGATCCTTGCCCGTGGCTACGGTGTAGCCACCGCCTGGTATGGCGATATCCAGCCTGACCTCCCTGATACGTTCAAGGAAGGCGTCCATCAACTGTTTTTCAAACCCGGTCAGAGAAAACCTGCTCCCGGTGAATGGGGTGCTATCGGTGCCTGGGCATGGGGGCTGAGCCGTGCGATGGATTACCTTGAACAAGATGCGGACGTTAATTCCAGGCAGGTAGCCGTTCTGGGTCATTCCAGGCTCGGGAAAACCTCATTGTGGGCAGGCGCTCAGGATACCCGGTTCGCCATCGTCATCTCCAACGATTCAGGAGAAGGCGGGGCAGCAATCACCCGCCGGAAATTCGGAGAAACCATCAAGGATCTCAACACCCGCTTCCCACATTGGTTTTGCGGAAACTTCAAGCAATACAGTAACCGCGAGAACGAGCTTCCGGTTGATTATCATGAGCTGATCGCCCTCATTGCTCCCCGCCCCGTCTATGTGGCCAGCGCTTCTGAAGACCTATGGGCAGACCCCAGGGGAGAATATCTTTCGCTCTACCACGCCGGGCCTGTTTACCGGCTTTATGGGCTGGAACCTATCATCGACCCTGAGCCTCCCGGCCTTGAAAAGCCTGTTAGCACCGGAATTATGGGCTATCACCTTCGGAACGGAAAGCACGATATCCTGCTTTATGACTGGTCAAACTACATGGATTTCGCCGACAAAGTTTTCAGAAAGTAAAAAAAACACGGATTTTTGCCATATTAGCAAGATAGAAACTACTTAACGAATGAAATTACGTATGGATGGATACAGATTGATCTGTATCATAATGGCTGTCGCCGCCTTTACCGCTTGCGGACCCCGGAAGAGAAGCGGGGACCCCCGTGTTTTGGTATTTTCCAAAACCGCCGGCTTCCGCCACAGCAGTATTGAAACAGGTACCCGGGCTGTAATTAAAATGGGTCAGGAAAAAGGTTTCTCCGTGGATGCCACTGAGAATTCAGAAATATTCAACGATGACAGTCTGAAAAAGTATTCGGCCGTTATTTTCCTGAATACCACCGGCGATATTCTTAATACCGCCCAGGAAGCCTCCTTTGAACGGTATATACAAGCAGGTGGCGGATTTGTCGGCATCCATTCGGCAACCGATACGGAATACGACTGGAGATGGTATGGCCAGCTGGTGGGCGCCTATTTTATCGCGCATCCACACATCCAGGAAGCCCGGCTGGTGCGGCACCCCGATCCCCGGTTCCCGACACTGGACAGCCTCCCCCAGGAATGGAAACATACCGACGAATGGTATAACTTCCGGGAAGTACCGGATCACGTGAACGTACTGGTAAACATCGATGAAAACAGTTACGAAGGCGGAACCAACGGAGAAAACCACCCAATGGTTTGGTACCACGAATACGACGGAGGGAGAGCTTTCTTTATGGGACTGGGTCACCGGGAAGAATCCTACGCGCTGCCGGCCGTACAACAAATCCTTTACGAAGGCATCCGTTACGCCATCGCCGACAATCTGGAACTCGATTACTCAAAGGTTCATACGCTGCTTCCTCCCGATGCCGACCGCTTCAGCAAAGTGGTACTTGCCGGAGGGCTGAACGAACCCACCGAGCTTACCGTTCTTCCCGGCGGCAATATCCTGGTATCGGAGCGCAAGGGCGGCCTGAAATATTATGACGCAGCGGCAAAATCACTGACGGAAGTAGCGAAACTGGATGTTTATCACCATACCGACGTTCCCAATGTGAATGTGGAAATGGGCTTTATGGGCATTCAGGCCGATCCTGATTACCAAAACAATCATTGGGTATATGCATACTATTCCCCGGCCGAAGGCCCGTCAGTAGATCGTCTGTCCCGGTTCAAATTCCAGGACGGCAAGTGGGATATGGCTTCCGAACAGGTGATCCTGGACGTGGCCACTACCCGCGATATTTGCTGCCATACCGGCGGTTCCATCGCCTTTGACCGGGCTGGGAACCTTTACCTTTCAACAGGTGACAATAGCACACCCTTTAACGAACCAGCGGTAAACGGGAAAAAACGCCCTTACAACCTGAACGGGTTCGCACCCCTCGATGACCGCCCCGGTCTGGCTCAATACGATGGCCGCAGGGCACCGGGAAACACCAACGATCTGCGTGGAAAGGTACTCCGTATAAAAGTGCAGGAAGATGGCAGTTACACCATTCCTGAAGGCAATCTGTTCGAACCTGGCAATGATAAGGCACGGCCCGAGATCTACGTCATGGGCAACCGGAACCCCTATCGCATTTCTGTAGATCCGAAGACCGGTTTCCTCTATTGGGGAGAAGTGGGGCCCGATTCCGGAAAGGATAGTCTTGAAACCCGCGGACCGAAGGGCTACGACGAGATAAACCAGGCCCGGGAAGCCGGGAATTTCGGCTGGCCCTACTTTATCGGTGACAATTATGCCTATTGGCAATATGACTACAGCACCGGAGAGTCGCAGTTTCAATTCGACCCCGAACACCCGGTCAACAATTCCCGCAATAACACCGGCCTGAAAGAACTACCTCCCGCCCAGCCTGCCTTTATCTGGTATCCGTACGACAAATCCAGTTACTTTCCGAATCTGGGTTCGGGCGGCAGAACCGCCATGGCAGGACCTGTATATTATACCGAATTTTACCCCGAAGCGACCCGCCTTCCCGAATACTATAACGGCAAATTATTCATTTACGAATGGATCCGGAACTGGATCAAAGTGGTAACCATGGATGAAAACGGTAACCTGATGCGAATCGAACCATTCATGGAAGGAACTAAATTCTTCAACATCAGCGATATGGAAACCGGTCCGGACGGAAGATTGTATTTTGTTGAATACGGCACCGGATGGTTTTCAAAGAACGACAATTCGAGTCTGTCTGTGATTGACTTCAACGGCGGCAACCGTCCTCCGGAAGCCGGTCTCCGCATTGACAAGACCAGCGGATCCACCCCCCTGACTGTTTCACTCGATGCAGGCGAATCGTCAGACCCCGACCATGATGCCCTGGAATACCTATGGCTGATCGGCGAAAAACAAGTCGCCTCAACAACGACCCCTGAATGGACTACCGAGCTGAAAGAAGCCGGACAATACCGGATATCAGTTAAGGTCAGCGATGGCAAGGGGGATACGGCTGCAAGTCATCCGGTAACGGTTGTGGCCGGGAACAACCGGCCTGAAGTGGCCATTGAATTTGAAAGCAACAGCCAATATTACTTCGCAGGAGCACCCGTTCGTTATTCCGTCAGTGTTGTGGACAAGGAAGACGGAAGCCTGGCGGAAAAAGCCATTGACCCCGGACAGGTCCTGGTGCAGAAAGATTACCTGGCCAGCCCCGACAAGGCCGCTACAACAGTTGGGCACCAGCAATTTACGGATCCTGCCATGGAAGCACAAGCTGTCATGTCCGGACTGGACTGCGCCTCCTGCCATAAAACCAATGAAACCTCCATCGGGCCTTCATTCATGCAGGTATCGGAAAAATACAAAGGGCAGAAAGGGGCCGTGGATTACCTGGCTGGAAAGATCATCAGCGGCGGCAGCGGCGTTTGGGGAGAAGTGGCCATGGCTGCCCATCCCGGCCTTTCCAAAGCAGATGCAAAAACAATCGCAGCCTGGGTAACCGGCCTTTCAGATAAAAAAAGCGGCCCGGCCTCACTCCCGGCAAGCGGTTCTTTCAACCCTTCCAAAGAATTCAAACTGACTGATCAGGGCGTCCTGGTACTTTTTGCTTCCTACACCGACAAAAGCGCCCCTGGCGCGCTCGCCCTTACCGGGAATTCAACGGTATATCTCAAACGGCCTGTGCTAAAGGCTACGGATGCCCTTTCTCTGAACGGGCTTACCAAAGGCGAGATCAATGGACAGTCCTTCGCCCTGACGGGTGGAAATGACGGTTCCCTGGCTTTCGGGCAAATAGACCTGACCGGTGTCCGCAGCGTCCGCTTGCATTACGCCGCCGTGGATGAAAATGATAAAGGTTGGACCATCAGGCTGGAAACTGCTGATGGCAAGGCGCTTGCCGCGGGCACTATCGGAAGTGGAGATTCGCCGGCAAAGCCACAATCGACAGTTCTTACCATCCAAAACGGCACCCTCATCAAGGATCTTCGCGTAAGCATCACGAACAACCGCGGCCAGCAGGCAAAAATTGCCCTGGCGGAATTTGAATGGTTACCTTGACCGAACAAGGTTGGGACGGGGCCGCGCTGAGCTACATAGAGCCCCCGACCTTTCCAACCTTCTGACCGGAGGTACGTCTTTATTGAGTAAAACATAAAATACTCAGTAGAATGAAGAGAACAATCAAATCGAAGCTATGGATGGCAGGCGGCCTGCTGCTTGCTGCGGGGCTGATTAGCTCCTGTACCAGCGAAGACGATATTTCGAATGGCCAATCAGGCTTTCAGGTGCGTTTGACCGATGCTCCCGGTGATTATGAAGCGGTATGGATCGAGGTGGAAGACGTACTTATAAAACGTGAAGAAGGTA
>DATCYD010000102.1:0-9392 GCA_036570465.1 Anseongella sp. | reverse complement strand
ACTGCATGAACAGGCAACGGTCATTTCCCGGCGCATCCGCGGAGAGAATGGAGTGGGGAATGCCGCCGACCTCCTGGAAAAGATCGCCACTGCCTAGGTGCCGCTGCAACACGGTTATTCCAATCGTGTTGAAATCTTCTTCCTTCCCAAAACATCATTTATGATACATTTGTAGCATATACTGGAGAAAGTATGGCAAATTATACCGAAGAAGACATTCGTTCACTCGATTGGAAGGAACATATCCGATTGCGTCCGGGGATGTACATTGGCAAGCTGGGAGACGGTTCGGCCCATGATGATGGCATTTACATTCTGCTGAAGGAGATTATTGACAACTCCATCGATGAGTTTGTAATGGGGTCGGGAAAGACGATCGAGATCAATGTCAGCGACCAAAAGGTGACGGTCCGTGATTACGGCCGGGGAATCCCTCTTGGAAAAGTGATCGACTGCGTTTCACGGATCAATACAGGTGGTAAATATGACAACAAAGCCTTTCAAAAATCGGTAGGGCTTAACGGAGTGGGAACCAAGGCGGTAAATGCCCTTTCCGCTAAATTCGCCGTTCAGTCATACCGCGATGGCAAAACCAAGCGGGCTGAATTTGAGAAGGGAGAGCTGGCCCGTGATGAAAAGGAAACAACTACCTCCCAACGGAACGGAACGTCGGTAACCTTTGTTCCGGATGATACCGTATTTCGCAATTATCGTTTTGTGCCGGAGTTTGTGGAGAACATGGTTTGGAATTACGCCTACCTGAACGCAGGACTTACCTTGCAGTTTAACGGACAAAAATACCATTCGGAGAAAGGCTTATACGATCTGCTGATGCGGAATGTGGAAGAAGAAAGCATCCGTTATCCAATAATCCACCTGCGTGGGCTGGATATTGAGGTGGCTTTGACTCACGGCAGCCAGTATGGAGAAGAATACTACACGTTCGTGAACGGCCAGCATACAACACAAGGGGGTACGCACCAGGCAGCCCTGCGGGAAGCCGTTGTAAAAACATTGCGTGAATTCTATAAAAAAGATTTCGATGCTACCGATATCCGGGCTTCCATCGTGGCTGCGATCAGCATTAAAGTACAGGAACCGGTTTTTGAATCCCAGACCAAAACCCGCCTGGGTTCACTAAGCATTGGCCCGGAGGGGCCCACTGTCCGTACCTTCATCAATGACTTTGTAAAGAAGGAATTGGATAATTACCTGCACCGGGAATCGGCTACTGCAGATGCCCTGCTAAAACGGATCATGCAATCGGAACGGGAGCGCAAGGAGATCGCCGGTATCCGGAAAATCGCTAACGAAAGGGCAAAGAAAGCCGCACTTCACAATAAAAAACTGCGTGACTGCAAGATACATTTGAATAACGAAAAAGCGGATCAGGACCTTCGTTTGGCAACAACGCTTTTCATTACCGAGGGCGATTCAGCCAGCGGCTCCATTACCAAAGCGCGTAAAGTAAACACACAGGCGGTATTCAGCCTGAAAGGAAAGCCGCTCAACAGTTTCGGCCTGACCAAAAAGATTGTCTATGAGAACGAGGAATTTAATTTGTTGCAGCACGCCCTTAATATTGAAGACGGACTGGAAGGCCTTCGATATAATAATGTAGTGATCGCGACAGATGCTGATGTGGACGGCATGCATATCCGTCTGCTGCTGATGACCTTTTTTCTCCAGTTTTTCCCTGATATGGTAAAAGCCGGCCATGTTTGTATCCTTCAAACGCCTTTGTTCCGTGTCAGAAATAAGAAAGAAACTATTTACTGCTATTCCGAAGAAGAGAAGCGAAATGCTGTAAAAAAACTGGGGAATAAACCGGAGATTACCCGGTTCAAAGGATTGGGCGAAATATCACCCGACGAGTTTGGCCTTTTCATCGGGGAGGATATGCGGCTGGACCCGGTGATCCTGAAAAAGGATACCACCATTAAGCAGTTGTTATCATATTACATGGGAAAGAACACGCCTGATCGCCAGGAATTTATTATCAAACGCCTCCGGGTAGAAAAAGATATTCCGGAGGAAGAACCAATAGCAATTTAATCACATGAGAAAGTTAGCAATCGTTATTATTTTCAGCTGCCTGGGAATGGCGGCATTCGCTCAGAAAGAACATCGTTTTGAAAAAGAAATTGCCGCCTATGAGCAGCAGGACCGGCAGCATGCTCCTTTGAAAGGAGGGATCGTATTCACAGGAAGTTCTTCCATTCGCATGTGGAAAGACCTGAATGATCGGTTTGAGGGCTATAACATTATCCCGAGGGGTTTCGGCGGCAGCCAGCTCTCGGATGTTATTTATTTCGCCGATCGCATTTTGATTCCTTATCGTCCTTCGAAAATCTTTTTGTATGCCGGAGACAACGACCTGGCGGCCGGACAAACCCCCGATGAGGTATATCAGGAGTTTCTCCAGTTCTATGCGCTCATTACCAGTAAATTACCGGAAACAAAAGTTTATTATATTGCGGCCAAACCCAGCATCCGCCGGCAGAAATTGATGACTGATTACATTGAGTTTAACGATAAAGTGGCTAAATTCATTGAGGGGCACCCCTGCAACTGGGAATTTGTGGATGTTTTCAGTGCCATGCTCAATAAAAAAGGGGAGCCCATGGATGATATTTTTCTTGAAGACAATCTGCATATGAACAGCAAAGGATACGACATCTGGGAAAAACTGATCGCGGAATATTTGTAGAATAACAGGTTCATGTCTGAAGAAAAGGAGAACGGAACTGGCGAGGACGGCGTATTACATCATGTGACGCCGCTTAGCGGATTGTATGAGAATTGGTTCCTTGATTACGCATCCTATGTGATCCTGGACCGGGCGGTGCCGCATATTCATGATGGCCTGAAACCGGTGCAGCGACGGATCATGCATTCCCTCAAGGAAATGGATGACGGCCGCTTCAACAAGGTGGCCAACGTGATTGGAAATACCATGAAATATCATCCCCATGGGGATGCGTCAATTGGCGACGCCATGGTACAGCTTGGCCAGAAAAATCTGCTGATTGATACCCAGGGAAACTGGGGCGATCCCATAACCGGTGATTCGGCGGCGGCTCCCCGTTATATTGAAGGGCGGTTGTCAAAATTCGCCTCAGAGGTTGTGTTCAACCATCAAACCACCGACTGGCAGCTGTCCTACGACGGGCGAAATCAAGAGCCGGTGACGCTTCCGGTAAAATTCCCGCTGGTGCTTGCACAGGGAGCTGATGGCATCGCCGTGGGACTGGCTACCAAAATCCTTCCCCATAATTTTATTGAACTGATCGAGGGGTCTGTTCAGGCGCTGAAAGGCGAACGACCAAATCTACTGCCTGATTTTCCCACAGGTGGGATTGCTGATTTCTCAAGGTATAATGAGGGGCAGAGAGGTGGCAAGGTCCGTATCCGGGCCCGGATACAGGAAGGTGACAAGAAAACACTGGTTATCAATGAGGTGCCTTACGGTGTTACAACCAGCAGCCTGATCGACAGCATTATTTCGGCCAATGACAAAGGTAAGATCAAGATCCGGAAGATCGAGGACAACACTGCCCGGAACGTTGAGGTCGTTGTCCACCTGGCTCCCGGTATTTCACCGGATGTAACCATCGATGCCTTGTATGCTTTTACCGATTGCGAAGTCAGTATTTCGCCGAATACCTGCGTCATCAAAAAGGATAAGCCGCAGTTCATGAGCGTGAACGATATCCTGGTTGAATCGGCGCAGTACACAAAGGGCCTGTTAAAAAAGGAGCTGGAAATTCGGCTTGGAGAGCTTCAGGAAAAGATCTTTTTCAGTTCCCTGCTGCGGATCTTTATCAGTGAGGGCATGTACAAGAATCCTGGTTACGAGAGCGCTGGTAGCCTGGAGATTGTCACCACCGTCCTGAACAAGCTTTTTGAGCCCTTTTTTGAGCAGTTTTACCGGGAGATCCTTTCGGAGGACTATAAAAAACTGATCGAGAAGCCTATGAGCAGCATCACCCGCTTTGACGTCAAAAAAGCAGATGAACAGCTCAGGCAACTGGAAGAAGAGATGAAGGAGATCCGCCATCACCTGCGTCATTTAACAGATTATGCAATTGCCTGGTTCCTGAAACTTCTTGAAAAATACGGAAAGGGCCGGGAGCGCCGGACCCAAATACGCGAATTTGAAGCCGTCCAGGCTGCTCAGGTGGCCCTGGCCAATGTAAAACTGTACGTCAACCGGACAGATGGCTTTGTCGGTACCGGCCTTCGGAAAGACGAGTACCTGTTTGATTGCTCCGACCTGGACGATGTGATCGTATTTCGCGCCGATGGTCGCTGTGTCGTCACCCGGGTGGCTGACAAAACCTTCGTGGGTAAGAACATTGTCCATATAGGACTCTATAAAAAGGGCGATGACCGTACAGTATATAATATGATTTACCTGGACGGCACCTCGGGTAAATCATACATCAAGCGTTTTAATGTAGGTGGGGTTACCCGGGATAAGGAATATGAGCTCGCCAGGGGTGGAAAAGGATCCGCATTGCTGTACCTGACCGAGAACCCCAACGGCGAGGCCGAAGTGGTGACCGTGTTTCACCGGAAAATGCAACGCCTTCGGAAACTCTCCTTCGATGCTGATTTTGCCGAAGTAGCCATCAAGGGACGCGGTACTCAGGGGAACACGTTAACCAAGTACCCCATCCGTAAGATCGAATTGAAGCAGAAGGGAGTATCCACGCTGGCCGGCCGGCGGATCTGGTTTGATGAAACAGTGCAACGGCTGAATGCGGATGAACGCGGAAAATACCTGGGCGAGTTTGAAGGCGATGACAAGATTGCAGTTATTTACCGGAACGGAACCTCCGAACTGCATAGTTTCGACCTGAGTACCCATTTTGGAGAGGGGATCGCTATCATTGAAAAATTTGACCCTGCCAGGGTATATACCGCGGTCCACCTGGATAAAAAAAGCGGGCAGTATTATGTAAAGCGTTTTCACCTGGACGATATTGCCACCGGCCGCAAGGTCAGCATTATCAGCGAGGGAAACGGCTCAAAACTAATCCTTCTCTCACATGCCCCAACCCCGGTGGCTGAGGTTACGATCCTGAAAGGGAAAAGCAAGATTTCGGAAACCTTTGAATTGAACCTGGCAGAATTCATTGATGTGAAAGGCCTGAAAGCGATGGGTAACCGCTTGTCTTCCCATCAGGTAACCAAGGTTCGTCTGTTAGAGTTCGGGGAGGAACCAACAGCGCCCGGGGGAGGAAACCCTTCTCCGGATGCATCGTCCGGTCCCTCAGGGAAACCGGACACGCCTGGCAGCTCCAACCCTAAAGACAGGGCCAAAGGGAGTGATAATCAGGTAGCGCCGGTGAACGAATCGGCGGCTCCTGTGAAAAAGATCGGCCTGGAGATTACCAATCCCGGAGACGTGGATATTACAGGCGATGGAGAGGGCCAGTTGGGGCTTTTTTAAACAAAGGGGTTGTGCCAGCAAGAAATACTGCCTATCTTTCGCCTGAAAGAACGTTGTTTCAAACTATATCAATTCACAGATGAGCACAAGACGTAGGGATTTTCTGAAGATAGGTGGTTTGGCCATTGCGGGCGCGGCTATGCCAGCAGTACTGACACCTGCCCAGACCTTTGCCGGAAGCAGACAAAAGAAACTGAAAATTGGCCTGATCGGTTGCGGCGGACGCGGCACCGGAGCGGCCAACCAGGCTCTGAAAGCCGATCCTGATGTGGTATTGCACGCGATGGGTGATGTGTTTGAAGACAAGCTGAAAAAGTCACTGGAGAATCTGACAAAGATCCATGGAGACAAGGTAAAAGTAAAAGACAAGCGCCGTTTCATCGGTTTTGACGCCTATAAGAAAGTCCTGGAATCAGATGTGGACGTAGTTCTTCTTGCAACGCCCCCGGGTTTCCGTCCCCTCCATCTGGAAGCGGCCGTTGATGCGGATAAGCATGTTTTCTGTGAGAAACCAGTGGCCGTTGACGCTCCGGGGATCCGAAAAGTGCTGGAAGCCGTCAGGAAATCGAAGGAAAAGAAACTATCCCTGGTTTCGGGCTTTTGCTGGCGACACCATTCCCCGAAACGGGCCATTTTCGAAAAGATCAATGAAGGTGCTGTCGGTGAGATCTCGACCATCTATAATTCTTACAATACAAGTTCCTTGTGGTCGTTTCCGCGGGAAAGTGGCTGGAATGATATGCAGTACACCCTTCGAAACTGGCCCTATTATACGTGGTTGTCCGGAGACCATATCGTGGAACAAGCCGTTCACTGCATCGACATGATGAGCTGGGCCATGGGTGGAAAACTTCCCGTAAGCGCACTCGGCACTGGTGGCCGGCAGGTACGAACCGAACCTGTTTTTGGCCATATTTACGACCATTTTGCCATAACGTATGAATACGATAACGGCGCCAGAGGCTTTCATTTTAGCCGCCAGCAACAAAATTGCCAAAACAGTTACGACGTGGAAGTATTCGGCAACCGGGGGAAAGCCCTGATTGACTGTTCCCGGAATGTGCATGAGATCACCGGACGCACCAACTGGAAGTATGAGGGCGAGCAAAACGATATGTATCAGACAGAGCATGATGAGCTCTTTGCTTCTATCCGTGAAGAAAAACCGTATAACGACGGTGAATCCATGGCGCATAGCACTCTGATTGCCATTATGGGAAGAATGGCTGCCTATACCGGGAAAAAGATCTCATGGGAGGAAGCCCTGAATTCAACTGAGGTGCTGGGAACTGAGGTCCACGGTTGGAATCAGCAACCGCCCATGGTAAAGGTTGCCATGCCTGGCGTCACAGAATTCATTTAACAGAATATGGAACGCAGAAAATTTTTACGGAACAGCATGGTTGGCGCCCTTGCCGGAATGGGCCTGCCCGTCATCGCAGCGCAGGGCAGACAAGCTGCGAACTCAGCACCTATCTCTACTGCCCTGAGTGGTCAGGTGACAGCTCCGGGAACCGCTTCTGCAGGCCCGGTAAAAATCAAAAAATCCCTGAAGTTTGGAATGGTACAAGAGGAGGGAACTATTCTGGAAAAGTTCAAGCTTCTGAAGGAATTGGGGTTTGACGGTGTCGAGCTGGATTCCCCTGCCAATCTGGACCCAAATGAGGTGCTGGAAGCCAAAGAAGCAACCGGCCTGGAAATACCGGGAGTGGTTAATTCAGCGCACTGGAGTTCTCCCTTGTCGGATCCGGATCCGGCAGTTCGTGCCAAATGCGTGAAAGCCCTGGAGCAATCGCTCCACGATTGCAAGCGTTACGGCGGCACAACGGTGTTGCTGGTCCCTGGCGTGGTGAAGAAAGACGTCAGCTATGCTGATGCTTACAAACGCTCCCAGGAAGAGATCCGGAAAGTGCTCCCTGTGGTCCATGAAACAGGCATCAAGATCGCATTCGAAAACGTTTGGAATAATTTCCTGATCAGCCCGCTGGAGGCCGCAAGATATGTCGATGAATTCGAAGATCCCATGATTGGGTGGTATTTTGATGTTGGTAATATTGTTCGCTATGGCTGGCCCGAACACTGGATCGAGGTCCTCGGAAAGCGCATTATGAAGCTGGATGTGAAAGAATACAGTCGCAAAAAGCAGCAGGAAGAAGGAATCTGGAAAGGCTTCAATGTCGAATTTCTGGAAGGAGACTGCGACTGGCCTGCAGTAAACGAAGCCCTGGCTAAGATCGGCTATTCAGGGTGGGCCTCTGCTGAAGTTCCAGGCGGCAAACGTGATCGCCTGCTCACTATCCGGGAGAAAATGGACGCTATTTTCCCCGGTTCATGATGAAAAGGTTTTAAACTACCCCTAAACCCATGATAGAAGCCCGCGTCTTAGGACCGGGCTTTTTTATCACTCCTTGTTTAATATGTTCTGCTTTTCACCGGTTACGTCTGGTCGTTCACTCGGTGGTTTTACGGTCCCGGTAGCCGAACACTTTTTTGAGTAGGTTGGTACCGCGCTGCAAGGGGTTTTCACGGATGTTTTTCTCTTCGCGGGCAATGGCTGTGAATAAGCCGTTTAACGCCTGGTTGGTGACATATACATCCAGGTCAGGACTCACCTTTTTTACCATTGGGATCTGATTGTAGCGGGTAAAGACCTGCTTCCAGATGCTTACGGCATTGACTTCTTCCAGGCTTTCGAGAACTACCGGCCGGAATTCTGCGGTGAGCCGGGTCGTGGTGGTCCGCCGAAGGTACTGAGTGGCTGCATCATCTGCACCAAAGAGAATATCTGTGGCATCCCGAAGGGTCATTTGACGGATTGCGCTCATGAAAATGGGTTTCGCCCGGGCCGCTGCCTTTTCAGCAGCCCGGTTCAGGCGCTGGATCAGGTCATCGCATTGCTTGTCAAAACCCAGTGAGCGTAACGTTTGTTCGGCTTTACGGGCCTCTTCCGGGAACAGGATCTTGATGGCAGGGTCGCCAAGAAAACCGTTTTCCTTAGACAAGGCGTCGGCGCCTTTCCCCAAACCGGTTTCCAGGGCTTGTTTCAGCCCCAGCGCTACTTCCTGTTCGCTTGGAGTTCCATAAACTCCGACCGCCTGGTTGACGTCACGGAGTATGGCCTCACCGGTGGTGCCGCATCCGGTGAGGCCATAAGTTGCCAGCAGCCAGGCGCTGACGAAGAATACATATCGCATACGAGTGATTTTCAGTTTCGTCCCTTCATAAGGCTTCTGTCAACTGACCAGCGACCTCCCCCTATGCTGATAAGCGCCATTGAAATGGCCAGAACCAACAAATGGTATTCGAAGCCTTCACCCGGTTTCTGCCCGCCCCAGTTCATGAAGAACCCGTTACTGCTGTGGGCAAAGAAAACAATGCCTACAAAGAGGCCAAACATGGCGAGGGCAACAATGCGGGTATAAACACCCAAGACCAATAATAACGGGCCTATAAACTCAATTAGCATCACCAGAATCACTACCAGAACAGGTAAACCGGCACCTGCCGTCATTCCGTCCAGCGTTCCCTGAAAACCACCTCCGCCGAACCATCCGAGCACTTTTTGTGCTCCATGCGGGAAAATAACAACTGCCAATCCTATACGCAAAAGAAATGCGGCAAGGCTATCCGTTGTTTTAATGATACTTTGTGTCATGACGTTCTAAGTTCTGATTGATGATTACTTTCGTTTTACAGCCCTGTAGATCAGCAAGAGAATGACCGATCCGGCAACTGCCAGCAGAAAGTTCTGCAGATTGAATTCATTAATGCCTTCGCCGAAACCCAGCAAGGTGCCAATCCAGCCGCCCAGGATACCACCGACAACGCCAATGATAATGGTGATCAGACACCCGCCGGGATCTTCCCCGGGCATGATCCATTTGGCGACAGCACCAGCTATCAAGCCAAAAACTATCCAAGATAAAATTCCCAT
>DATCYD010000101.1:0-17954 GCA_036570465.1 Anseongella sp. | reverse complement strand
CATTCCGAAACGCTCCGGGGAACGGAAATTTCCTTTGAAAATGGAACTGGAGATCGGGAATACCAGTTGTTGCCGGCGGATGTGAATCTGATCGTTATTCACGGTGTTTCTCCGGGGACCGAACTGGAATACCGATCGTTTCATTTACCGGATACCATGGCAATTGATACCTTTTACAGCAGTCCTGGCAAACTGATTATAGAATAATCTCTGACAAAACATTCGAAAACCAGAAAGATATGAAAAGAAGAGAGATGCTAACTTCCATAGGAGCAATTTCGGCGGGAATAGCTGCTCCATCCCTTTCCCGGGCAGACATACTCGCTCCGGCATATAAAACCAGAAAGAATATGCTGACAGCGGATGTCGTCGTCATCGGAGGCGGTACGGCCGGAACCGTTGCCGCTATACAGGCAGGAAGGGCCGGCCGGAAGACCATATTGATCGAAAGCGGGAGTCAGCTTGGGGGAACCACGACCATTGGCGGGGTTTCATTCCCGGGAATTTTCTTCGCCTGGGGCAAGCAGGTGATTGGCGGCATCGGATGGGAACTCGTCCAGGAAACAGTTGACCTGAACGATGACCAGCTCCCCAATTTTTCCATTCCTCACGGCCGGCAGCACTGGCGGCACCAGGTACGGGTGAATGGGCACCTGTATGCGATGCTGGCCGAAGAAAAGTGCCTGGATGCCGGAGTTCAGATCCGTTATTACGAAACTCCGCTGAGTATGCGATTCCGAAAAAGTAATTGGGAAATCGAAGTAGTGGGGAAGGGCGTACATACGACCATTGTCTGTAACCAGGTGGTTGATTGCACCGGCAATGCCCTGCCGACGGCAATGGCAGGTTTCGGCGTTCTTCGGGAAGAAGAAATCCAACCAGGAACTTTGCAATTCAGGATAGGGGGATACGATATCAAGACGTTGGACCGGGAATTGATTAATAAGAGCTATAAGGATGCGATAGAGAAGGGTGACCTGGTAAAAACAGAATTCCGGGGGAATATTCTGGCACTCCTTAGCAGCAAAGGAGATAACATTCAGCATATCATGGGAGCGGATTCAACCACTTCCGAAACGCATACCCTGGCCAATATCAAGGGGAGGAAGTCGCTGCTTTCGCACTTGAGGTTTCTGAGAAACCTGCCGGGATGCGAGGAAACAAAAGTGATTGATATGCAAACCGAAACAGCCACTCGCGAGTCATTCCGGATCGATGGGCATTACCAGATCACCCATGAAGATTATGTAACCGGACGGTCGTATGATGACGCGGTATCCTATTCCTACTATCCCATTGATCTTCATGATGAAAACGGGGTTGTTCCGGACCACCTGGAAGATGGAGTGGTGGCTACCATCCCCCTGAGGGCGCTGATTCCTAAAAAAAGTCAGAATTTCATTGTGGCGGGACGGTGTTTGAGCAGCGACCGGCTGGCTAATTCTGCCCTTCGCGTCCAAGCATCCTGCATGGGCATGGGCCAGGCTGCCGGGGCCGCAGCAGCGTTGGCCAGCATGAAAGGGATAAGTCCCCTGGAGGTGCCCTTTGACGAGCTTCGACAGTTCCTTCAAAATCATGGCGGAATTGTACCGGCATAGAAAGGCATTATTGACCAGGTTTAGGCCGGCGATTTTGCTCGGATTAAGCCTCTTTTCTTTGTTTGAACCGGCTGCCGGGTTTAAGCGGGTTGTGGGGCATAAACCTGCCGATACCATTGATGGTCCTGGCGAACTACGGTACTTTCTGGAACCGACCCTGCAACTACCTATTGATACGGTCGTTACGTACCAGGTCACAGTGGAAGATTCTATTCCAAACGATACCTTGTTTCAGTTGCGGTCAGCGGAAGGGTTCCCGGTCGCCTATTACCGGAAAATCAATACGGATGTTTGCTTTGACGGAAAATGCCGGATGTTGAAGGTATCCCTTTACTGGAATGTTACAGGGCGTTTTCTGGGGATCGAACTTCCTCCCGGGGAGTTTCTGAGCAAGTCGGATCATGAACCGTTCACTCTGAGTGAGTACTATAGAATGAATCGTTTGCTTGATGATCCGATGTCCCCGCTTGCAGACTACAGCTTTAAGAAGTTGGTGCCGTCTTCCGGTGGTTTGTTTCCGGGTTCCGAAATCAATGATGGGATCAGCCTGGAAGTTGACGCAGTGACAGCTGCAACATCGCCGGCCATGGCGGATTATGTGGTTCAGGGTGCAGCATATACCACGTACCGTCTTTGGCATTTTGTGTACGGACCCACGCAGGATATGATCATTCGATTGACCCTGGAATCTCTCACCCCGGTACTGCTGAAGAAAATACTGGAGAGTCCGGATGGAGGTGATATCGCATGGGCGCTACAGCATCTTCGAGCCTTTTCTCCACTCAGCCCGGGACTGCAAACAGCGGTCGCAGGCCTGATCCAGAATGAAGATTTCTCTCTGGCCAGCACGGCCATTGCTACATTTACTCCAACAGATCTGGCTTCTGCCGGGCTACAACAAACCTTGCTTGAGAGAATGCCCGGGCTAAACTATAGTCTCAAAAATCAGCTTGTCGATAAGCTTAAAGAAGCGCCTGAATTGGATGAGAGATTAAAAATGACATTGGCGCGCAACCTGGCTTCTGCCGAAGGGGCCTTTCTGACGCACGTACTGGACCTTTTCCTCAAACAAAAGGCAGTGGATAGTGAGATCTGCAGAATGCTTTCCGGTCTATTGGAAAATGAAAACGATTTCGTCGCCCGCCAGGTATTCGCTTTTCTCGAAAAGGCCGGCAGCGATGACCGGGTTGTACTGGAACGCATGCGTGGTTATAAAAGGGAGCACTAAAGCACCTGGTTGGCGCGGGCCCAAACGTGCCAGAGGCTGTCCAGGTGTTGCACCACTTCGGGGTGTTGAGCCGCTACATTCTCTGTTTCGGTGCGGTCCTGGTTAATTCGGTATAGCTCCCAGGGTTGTTTCGCGTCCGGAGTAACCAGTTTCCATTCCGGTGAGCGGACATAGCGGCCGCCTTCGTGTTCATTGAACAGGTAAGGGTAGCCTTCGCGCTTCCTTCCTTCAAAAACGGGCCTGAGGCTTTTCCCTTGCAGGGGAGTGATCGAATGTCCGTTGTAGGTTTCGGGGTATTCGGCCCCTGCAAGATCGATGACGGTGGCCATAAAATCCATAACATGGCCAATTTGCGGGGTGACACTTCCTTTTTCCGCCTTGATGCCTTTGGGCCAGAAGGCAATCATGGGAGTATGCACACCGCCTTCGAATGATTCCATTTTCCAATAGCGGAATGGGGTATTTGCAACGTTTGCCCAGCGCTGGCCAATGGATGCGTAGCTGGTTTGCGGGCCGGGCAGCACTTTTTTATCCACGGGGTAAACGATCTTACGGCCATCGCGTGTTTCTCCGGGGCGGTCAAAACCGGGCCCATACCGCATGCAGTTTTCTGAACTGGCGCCATTGTCACTCAGAAAAACAATCAGAGTGTTCTCCAGTTCGCCGGTTTCCTTCAGTGTCTGGATGATACGACCAATTCCCTGATCCATCCGGTCAATCATGGCCGCGTGAACCGCCATGGCGCGGGCATCCCATTCTGCATCTGGGTTCTCTTTCCATTTCAGATCGTCTTTTATGCGGCGTGACAGAGGATAGATGGATGGGTCAATAATGCCTTCGCTGATCAGCCGTTGATACCGTGCTTCCCGGATTGCATCCCAGCCGGCGGTGTATGTGTTTTTGTACTTTTCGATATCTTCCGGCAGGGCGTGCAGTGGCCAGTGGGGGGCTGTGTGCGCCACGTACAGGAAAAAGGGCTGATCATCCTGTGCGAATTCGCGGATATAGGCCGAGGCGGTATCATTGATGGCATCGGTGTGATAATAGTCATCCGGAACCTCATTGATGGCACTGGTGCCACTGACCAGGCTGAATGGGTCGAAGAAATCCACGACTCCCCAGATGTTGCCAAAATATTTTTCAAATCCACGGTTCACGGGGTATTGCTCCAGTGGAGCAAATTCCGGATGGAACTCTTGATGATTCAACCAGGCGAGCTGTTTTTCGGGCCGATCTTGCACCACGGTATTCGACACATGCCATTTGCCGGACATGCCGGTATGATAGCCGGCTTCCCGAAGTACTTCGGCCAGCGTCACCGAACTCTTCAGCAGGTGCCCGCGGTATCCCTCGCGGTGTTCGTCGGTAGTCATGTGACCGATGCCCGCCTGATGATTGTACAGCCCCGTCAGCAACGAAGCTCGCGACGGACAGCATCTGGACGTATTGTAAAATTGACTGAATCGGAGTCCGTTCTCCGCCAGGGAATCAAGATGGGGTGTTTGTATCTCGCCGCCATAGCAGCCCAGGTCCGAAAAACCCAGGTCGTCAGCCATGATCAGCACAATATTGGGCCGCTCGTCGCCGGATTGCCCGGTCTGGCCGGAGGGTTGGCAGGAAAGCAACCCTGAAGCGACAAGCACGAGGGTTATCCGATTCAGGCAGTTCTTCATGTTCGTGAATCTTGAGTTCAGTTGTTCAGGTCGGCGCTTCCGCATTATTTCAACTTGAATCCACCTTCAGAAGGTGGTAGTTCACTCTGCGTGAAAGAGCGCTGACTCCGGGACGGGCATTTTGCCGGATCCCGGGCCGCTCCAGGAAAAATCCAGGGCGGAGACGGTCGCGGGACCTTCGGCGCCGGGACCATCCGTTGACGTTGCCTGATTGCCTTCAGGCGTGTAGGTGAGCAGGAAGGGATGTAATCCGGCTTCCAGCAGAATGGAACCGTTGCGTTCGCTGCCGCCGCGGTAGCCGAAATCGGCGTCGATCACCGTGGCTTCATGAATCCGGAGCAAGGCCTTCCCGCTGGTCTTCAGATGAAAAGTATAGTTCCCATCTTCAGGCACCCGAATATAACCTTCAAAAAGCACCACTGCCGCATTGTTTTCGGTTGCGATACGAGGATCGGGGAGCGTTGCCTGGCCGGAAGCGGCGGGCGTTAAAGCGGTGGTATTGGGCAGCCAGGGGAACGGTCCGTCGTAGGCATGCCATTTAATTCCAGGCGAAACATTTTCCTGAGAAGTAGCAGGCACCAGTTCCTTATCATAGGGCCGTGGCGCTTCATCATCCGGGCGCCGTACTTGCAGGACTTTTTCTTTCATTCGCTGCTGCAGGGAAGCCATTTCGGGACGCTGCCCCAGGTTGGTGTCTTGTTTTGGGTCGCTTACCACGTTGTAGATCTCAAAATCATCGCCGGCTGAAGTAATATCGTAACGAACTCCTACGTGATCTCCAAAGCGGATCACCTGCATCTGGTTTCTCTTTCTTCCGCGCTTGTTTTCTCCGAACTCCTCATAACCGGGCGTTTTGCCGTTTTGCGTGTATTCGATATACACCAGGGGTTCGGCCTGCTGATCCTTTCCGGTCAGGGAGGGCAATAGCGAAACACCGTCAGACCGGGCGGGCGCGGGAGCGCCTGCCGCATCGCAAAAGGTCGCCATCCAATCGGAAAGCATGGATGGCGTGCCGACTATTGTGCTCGGGGGTATCACCGAAGGCCAGGCCGCCAGGACGGGCATGCGGACACCACCTTCCCAGGTGTCTCTTTTTATACCATCGAAAGGTCCGAAGCTATTGAAGAAGGTTGGTTGGTTCGGGACGTATTCCTTAGGAAGGTACGATTCCTGGGAAGGCCCATTGTCGGAAGAGAATACGATCAGCGTGTTGGAATCGATCTTAAGGTCTTTCAATAGTTGGCGCAGGTCCCCGATGGCGTCATCGATCCTTCTGACCGCGGTGGCATAGCGTTTATAGGTATCCGGCCAGGGCTGTTCGGGTGTAGCCGGATCGCCGTCATGATCCCAGGTGGCCTTTTCGTAATCGGGATGCATCCAGGAATCGGGTGTTCCGGAAGCAGTATTGATCATATGGCCGGGTTCCCCGGTCCATTGGAGTCCGCCATCGAGGCCCTTTCCTTCGGGATAGGCTTGCGTGGGCAGTTCCAGGACGGCATGCGGCGTATCGTACGCCAGGTACATAAAGAAAGGCTGTTTGTCGGCATCGCCCTTCGCATGGTCGGTGATCCATTTTTTGGCGTAGGCGGTCCAAAGGTCGGCGGTATAGCACTTATCAAGCTTGCCGGATATTTCTTCCCATCCCTGGTAAACTTCTTTAGGTTCCCGGTAAAGACCTTCCTTGGGGTAGTGTTCGTGCCCGTCGCGGTGACGTACATAACCGAAGTACTGGTCGAAGCCCCGGTTTAGCGGAAAGGCAGGCCAGGCATCCCGCAGCGATTCATTGCCTGCAGGGAGTCCTGAGGGTTGGCCGGAACCTTTTTTCGTGCCCTGCAGCCCCCATTTTCCAACGGCCACCGTCGCATAACCCAGTTGTTGCAGCACGTTGCCGAGGGTATGGTTGTCTTCCAATGCCTTGTCGAATTGGTTATCGCGCACGTTCGCATGCCCTTGGTGTACACCTAGCATAAGCGAAGCCCTTGAAGGGGCGCATACCGGCGCATTGCAATATTGCTGGGTGAGCATGGCGCCGTCTTCAGCCAGCTGGTCAAGATTGGGCGTAAAGTGCCAGGGTTCGCTCCGGTCGTTCTGACCCGCGCGCTCCTGCTGAAAGAAAGCGCCGATGTCGCCATAGCCCAGGTCGTCGGTCAGGATAAAGATGATATTCGGCTGTTCAGCCGGAGCGTTTTCTTGCTTCTGGCCACGTGGGCCGGCACAAGCGAATAGAAGGAGGCCGAGAACCGGCAGGATCTTTTTATTCATCATTCAGTTGCGTAAAATGCCGGCGCAGGATGCGGTAACGTTCAAACATCACACGATACACTCCCCGGCGCGTCAATTAATACCCCGGATTCTGGTCAATCGCAGAATTACCGGCGATCTCCTCATAAGGGATGGGATAAAGATACATTTTGGGACTGGTAAACCGAATGTTAAATACTTCATCTACCTGGTAGGAAAAGGTTCCGTCGTCGTTCCGGAGTATCTGCACACCGTGCAGCGGGCCATTGGCTACCTCTCCGGCAATCTTCCAGCGACGGATGTCCCAGTAGCGTTGCTCTTCGAAGGCCATTTCCAGCCGGCGCTCCAGCCGTATCGCGCTTCGCATTTCTTCGGTGGTCATGGCTGGCTGCAAACCGTACATGTGCTCGTCTCCGTGTTCAATTCCCGCTCGCTCCCGGATGAGCTTGAGTTGCTCGTAGGCCAGATCGGTTTGTCCTAGCTCGTTGACTGCTTCGGCATAGTTCAATAATATTTCCGCATACCGGAAAATAATGAAGTTGTGGTTTTGGTTGCTGAAGTCCGATTTATCGGAAAAGTCCGCCAGGAATTTCCTCATATAATAACCAGTGCGGGTCTGCCGCTGGACCAGGTTTGGCTTATCAAGGCCTCCTTCGAAGGTCTCTACAGTACGCTGCAACCATTGGGATCCGTTGTGGAAAACCGTGGCACTCAGCCGCGGGTCCCGGTTATCGTACGGGTGCAGAGGGTCGTATTCCGAGTAGGGGTCGTCGATGGGAAGGCCGTTCGCCATCGGGAAAGCATCGACAAGCTCCTGGGTGGGACTTACAAAGCCGTTGCTTTGGTTCGGTTCAGCATACCCGATGGGGGCGTTGTCACGTTCCACATCGTTGGTTTGGTCGCGCTGGTAGGCGAGAATGACTTCCGGGTTCTTTCGCGAGACAAAGACCCCGGCAAAGTTACCGGCCAGGCTGAAGGAGCCTGACTCCATGACTGAAAGCGCGGCATCAGCGGCTGCCTGCCATTTTTCAGGGTCGTTCTCCGGGTTGTTCAGCGGACTGGCTGCGTATAGCAGCACTCTTGATTTGAGGGCCTGTGCGCCGCCCTGCGTAATCCGTCCCAGTTCCGTGTCAGGTATCGGATCAGGGCGTAACAACGGATCGATGCTGTCCAGCTCGGAGATGATATACCGGACGCATTCATTGTAGGAACTTCGTTCGATTGTGATTTCTTCGTCCTGCTCAAACAGCTGGTCCCCGATCAGGGGAACACCCCCATAGCGCTTGATCAATTCAAAATAATGCATGGCCCGGATGAATCTGGATTCGGCCTTCCAGTACTGGAGCAGGGAAGGATCCACTGGGACACGGTCAATATGATCGAGAAACAGATTTACCTGCCGGATGGCCGCGTAGGATTGTGGCCAGACTGCGTCGGGATTGCTGGACATGGCGTTCAGCCTTGATTTGGACAGGATTTCAATATTGTTGTAATGTTCCGAAGCGATAGCGTCATCGGTGGCTGCCCCCAGCACCACATTGTCGATCCTGTTATAGCCTTTGGGCAGCGAAGAATACAATTGATTCAACACCCTGCGGGCGTATTCACCGTTTTTATCCGTTTCGTCATACACGTAATCGTAGGTCAGGTGGCTGACAGGTTGCTGTTCATATTTGTCGCAGGATCCCAGCGCAAGGGCTGATAGCAGCACGAGAGAGAGGGTATATTTGCGTTCCATGGTCATGGCTTCGGATTAGAGTTTAATGGTTAGCCCACCGTTAAAAACACGCTGAAGAGGGTAGGCGCCGGGCAGTACTTCCGGATCTGACTGACTGAAGTCAGAAACCGTCAGCAGGTTGAGGCCGTTAAGAAAGATCCGCAGTCCTCCCACCTTCAGTTTGCCTAGCGCGATGTCGTCAAAGGTGTAGCTGATTTCTGCGTTTTTAAGCCGGAGATAACTGGCCGGCCGTAACCAGAAATCGGAACGGACATGATTATTTACGTTGGTGCCCACCGAAAGCCGGGGATAAAGGGCCTTTGAAGCGGTTTCGGGCGTCCAGCGTTCCAGATGATGCTGCCAGGCCTGCCCTTTTCCGTTGTTCTGGAATTCCCATTCGGAGGACCCGCTCAGCAGAATATCGCGGTTGGAGACGCCCTGGATCATCAGGCTTAGGTTGAAATTCCTCCAGGAAAACCCCAGGTCAACACCGTAGAACAGCAAGGGGCGTTGGTTCCCGATGGGCTGCTGGTCAAATTGGTTAATGACGCCATCGTCGTTCAGGTCTTTGTACCGCAGATCGCCGGGTACGGCCTGATATCCTTCCACAACCGGTCCTCCGCCCGCCTGTGTCACGTAGCCATCGCTTACGTAGCCGAAGTACTGTCCCACGGGTTGGCCGGTGCGTTGCATCCATTCATAAGGATAAGAGGGTTCGTCATTGAAGAGCACCTCGCTGTCACTGACCGTCAGGTTCCCGGAAACGGCATACGCGAAGTCTCCTTTCCGTTCGGCCCATCCGGCGGTAATTTCCAGGCCGGAGTAAAGGTTCTCGCCCAGATTCTGAATGACGTTGAAACCGTAGCCCGACAGGGCGGCGCTGCTTCCCCTGGGTTGTACCAGGTCACTCATCTTGTTCCTGTAATAGTCGATCGTCAGCGCACCTTTGCTACCGGCGAAACGCAGGTCCATCCCAAAGTTCAGCTTCTGCGCTTTTTCCCAGGTGGTGATGTTGCGTCCCTGGTATTCAATGATGCCCGGCTGGGAGGCGGCCGACGTGCCCAGGTAATAACCGGCCGAACCTGCGTACCGTTCGATGTATTCAAAGTACCCTGCCACTGCATTTCCCGTTAATCCATACGAGGCACGCAGCTTGAGGGCGTTGATAAAGCCACTCTCAAAAAAGGGTTCGTTGTGCATATTCCAGGCCAGGCCGGCTGAGGGGAAAACCCCGTATCCCTGCCCGGGCGCGTAGCTGCTGTTGCCGCTGTAGGACGTCGCCGCCTGCAACAGGTAGCGTTCCTTGATGCTATACTGAACCGTGGCGCCCAGCGTCTCGTATTTTTCGGCCAGGTTGTCATTCAGCGTGTTGTAGTCGATATTATAAAGCAGTAGCACGTCCAGCTTGTCCATGCCCAGATGGCGGGTGTATCCGGTGGCCGCTTCGGCATAGACCTGGTGCCGGCGCGCGCTGACGGTGGACGAATTGTTCTGTTCCGATTTTGTGCCGAAGCGCCGGTACGATCGATCACCCGTTGCCGGATCAGTCAGCATCTGGAAGGTCTCGAAGTTTTTCGTCCTGTTGATCGATTGATTCAGGGTCAGAATATAGGAAACCGTGCCCCGAACCCACCAGCCGGGTAGCAGATCATCCATTTCGCGACGAAGGCCGAGATCCACATAACCATCGCTGTACACGTTATTGGTGTATCCAGAGCGGATACTTTGTCCGTAAATATTGTTTTTATAGTTGATATTGCCACCCAGGGAACTGTCGGGGTTGAATATCGGGTAGGCATTGCCTGGGGTGACCATCAGCGCGTTGAAGATATTGGCGGCGCCTCCTCCGGGCTCGTTGGCATCGCGTATGCGGCCAAACAGGTTTGCACTCATGGATAGCCGGGGAGTCAGGTCAACATTTACATTGCTTCTGAAAATATAGCGTTGGTATTCAGAATTGGTGCTGTAGGCATTCTCAGTGGATTCCCGGAACAATCCCTCCTGGTTCATGTAGTCTAGCGATACGAAGTAATGCACCGACTTGCCGGTTCCTTCCGCATTCAGCGTGTACCGGTTAAACGGGGTTTGATCGTCCAGGATGCGCTGGTACCAATCTATGTTGGGGTGGGTATAAGGCGACGAATTGTTCCGGTAGGCATTTAGGTCAGCCTGCGAATAGATGGGCGACTGACCGTCGTTGAGTAGCGCTTCATTGTAAAGCCGGGCATAATCGTAAGCGGAAAGCGGGTTGGGTAGCTCCACGGGCTGTGACAGGCCGGCCTGCGCAGTAATATCCATGTTGAAGCCCGGGTGGCGTTCTCCCTTGCGGGTCGTGATGAGGATTGCTCCGCGCATGCCCCGTATTCCCAGCAACGCGGTGGAAAGGGCATCCTTGAGGATTGTAACTGATTCGATTTGTTCGGGATTGATGGACCAGGGTGGCAGTGTCCGGGGAATGTTGTCAACGATGATCAGCGGAGAGAGTCCTCTCAGAGAAAGACTGACACCATCGCTCCCCGGCTGGCCTGAAGACTGGTGTGTATAAAGGCCGGCAAGTCGTCCAGTAAAGCCGGTATTAATAAACGTGGCCGGGGTGGAACGGAGTTTCCTTCCGTCCAGGAAGCCGGTTGATTCAATCAGGTTGTCTCCGGTCCGCACTCCATTCAGCACCGGGTATAGGTCGCTGTAATTCTGCAGTAGAAGTCCGCTCCGCAGGGAATCATCGGCCGTGCTCATATTTTCCGGAGCCGCTTGGTTGGCAAGCTGCTGCGCCCGTCCACCACTGCCGATCAGCAATAACGCCGCAAGGATACTGAAGCCGGCGGACCGCTTTCTCTTCAGGGGGTCTATCTTTTCTTTCATCTTTTTCTGTTTTTAGGTTCGCCTACCATCCCAGATTCTGGATCAGGCCCAGATTCACGGCCAGTTCGTCAGGCGGTATGGGGAAATAATACAGATTGTCCTTAAAATACCGGTGGCGGGTTTCGATACGTTGATAGGAGAACTCATCGCCTTTCTTGGTGATCTGCATTCCATGCATCATGGCTCCATCGAGCCAGTCTCCCGCTTTCCAGCGTTTCAGATCCCAGAATCGCTGCATTTCAAAGGCCAGCTCGATAAAGCGTTCGTTCCGCACCAACTGGCGGGCTTCTTCCTGGGACGGGTCCGCGGGCAATCCGTAACGGTTATCGGCTCCTGGATCAATGCCAGCCCGGCGACGCAGGGCAATCAGCTGTTCCATCGCTAGTGGGATGTCCCCTGTTTCAACAGCCGCCTCGGCCAGATTCAACAGGATGCCGCCATACCGGAAAAGCACCGGGTGGTTACGGTCGGTCGTGGCTGAACCGTCTCCCGTTACCCGTTCATCCATCATTTTACGGCTGTAGTAGCCGGTGCTCGTACCTGTATTGGCCGTTACCGGCTTCAGTCCGTCTTGCGATGCTCCCTTATAGGTCCACACAGGCTCCATCTGATTGCTTGTGCGCTTGAAATAGGACGCTCCGTTGTAAATAACGGTATAGTAAAATCGCGGATCCCGGTTTTTATAAGGGTCTTCCGGGTCGTAGCCCGAGCCTGGCGATTCGATCGAAAGGCCGTTCATCATAGGGAAGGCGTCCACCAGTTCTTGTGTCGGATAACGCAAAAAGTTGCCTCCCCGGCTGCGTGGCAGATGATTCCTTTCCACCTGTTTATTAGGTCCCTGCATGCGTGCGAGGATAATCTCGTCGCTTACCCGCTCCAGGAATAATTCGTAGAAGCCATTTCCGGGCCTGGTCGCGTTGTCGGTTTTTAGTTCATAGACTCCTAGGTTCACAACATCTTGTGCGGCCTGGAGCGCTTTTAGCCAGCGTGTCTCATCGTGCGAAGGGTAACCGGTCAGCTCTTTGAGCGCGGGCTCCTCGGCGGGGCTGCCGCCGTTGTACAACGGGCTGGCCGCAAAAAGCAGAACCCTGGATTTCAAGGCCATGCATGCACCCCGAGTGATGCGTCCATAGTCTCGTCCCGTATACCGTACGGGCAACATGGGGGCCACGGCATCCAGTTCAGATACGATATAGTCAACGCATTCGGCCCAGCTGTTGCGTACCTGCAGGTTTGGAGAGCTCAGGCTGTATATGGTATCGCCAACCAGGGGGACGCCCCCCCAACCTTCCATGAGCAGAAAATAATGGTAGGCGCGAAGGAAACGGATCTCTGCCTTGGTTCGCGCTTTCAGGGCATTGGACAATGGCGATTCTTCGTTGACATTCTCCAGGTAAATATTGCATTGCCTGATCCGCGTATAGAAGTGGCTCCAAAGTTTCGCAATGCGGTTGTAGAATGGTTCCCCGAAAGTGCCATCGAACACCTGGTTGGGCACATTATGGCCGCCGGGCCATTTCGTTTCGCATTCATCGGTGATCTCGCTCCAGCTGCCATTAGTAGCGGTTGCCGAGGAGCCTGTATTATACCAGAAATACAGCCCTTCGTAAATGGCGGTGAGGTAATCCATGGTATAGGCGCTGTCAGCAAAAACGATCTGTTCATTCAGCGATGCACTGACTTTTTTGTCGAGAAAACTGTCTTCGTCCTGGCATCCCCAGCAGCCAATGATCACAAGGATGGCCAAGCCTTTTATCGTTGTATAGAAAAAATTTTTCATCATCGTTTTTTTAGGTCAGGTTAAAAGGTTACTTCCAGGCCGAAATTCACGATTCGCTGTGAGGGATAAACAAAATGAGCGGCCCCTTCTTTGATCTCGGGGTCGAACTGGTATTTTTTCAGCACTTTGGACCATGTGAACAGATCATATCCGCTTGCAAACAGCGTCAAGTTTTCCAGTCCTGCCTTTTTCACCAAAGGCACCGGAAAGCGGTAGGACAGCTGTGCGGAACGTATTCGCAGGTAGTCACCCTCTACTGTCCAAAAGGTGGAAGGGTTTCCGCGTGGGTTCATGTAGGTGCCGACAAAATTGGTGGTTAGCGCTGGAAAGGTGGCAGTTTCAGCCGTTTCGGGCGTCCACCGGTTCAGGTGAATGGGCTGCGGTACGGTTTTGAATGGGATGGCCATGTCAAATCCGGTATAAACATCGAAGTTCAGAGCGGCTTGCAGCAGCACGTTCAGGCTGAATCCGCCGTAAGTGACACCCAGGTTAAGCCCGATATTGGTATTGGGAAGATTGGGGTGCCCGATGTAGGCCATGTCGTCGATATTGATGATGCCGTCATCGTTCAGGTCGCGGTATTTGAGCCATCCGTGTTGTATCGCACCGGGCGGGGTGGCGCTGTTGGCGATGTCTTCATCGTCCATGTAGAACGTTTCTTCCCATATATATTGTTTCTGTGTTCCGATGGGCAAGCCGGTTGCTTTCTGCCAAGGATGCTTGGCAGGCGGTTCGTCCATGTAAAGGATCTTGTTCCTGGCGAAAGAATAATTGCCTTTGATATCGATTCCGACTTTACCGATCTGTGTTTTTCCGCCAATTTCGATCTCGTAGCCCTTATTGCTTACTTCCCCGATATTAACCGGAGGAAGGTCGGCAGGCTGTACGCCGAAATAAGTGGGGACGGTGGATCGTTGGGTCAGGATGTCGTAACGGTAATTGTCGAAGTAATCAACGCTTCCGCTAATGCGGCCGTTAAAAATAGAGAAGTCCATGCCCAGGTCAAATTTGCGTTCAGTTTCCCAGGTAACATCGTAATTTCCCTGCTTCCCTTCTTCGATTCCCTCGAAATTATTATGGGTTTCGCCGAAAGAATAGTTGCCCACACGTCCGTATTCGTCTTCGTACAGGTACTCGTCGCCTGAAAGGCCGATATCGTCGTTCCCCACCCAGCCCAGAGAGCCCCTGAATTTCAGGACATTTACGAAGGGAAGGGCATCCTGAAAGAAGAGTTCGTTCGCCAGGTTCCAGCCCAGAGATACGGCCGGGAACAATTGATATTGTTTTTGTGTGACGAAGCGGCTTGTGCCGTTATACGCGCCGCTCACCTGGAAGAGGTATCGTTGCCGGTAGTTGTAGCCGAACCGGAAGGTGTACCCCCGGAAGTTGACCGGCGCGTTCGGCCCCTTCATTCCGCTAGTCTGGTTGAAGAGTACAAGTCCATCTACATGATGGGCGCCAATAGCCCGGTTGTATTTCACGGACCCCTGAACATTCAGGCGGCGCTCGGGAGTTCCCCGGGCATATGACTGGCTGTAAGGAGCGATCCGAAACAAGTTGACATCTCGTGGGCTGTATGAAGCGTCTTCCGGATTGTAGTAAAAGGAAGGGAATTGCTGTGCCCGTCGAAGGTTTTTCTGAGCTTCGTTCGCAGCTGAATAGGCGATGGAGGCGGTCAGTGACAGGCCAGGGGTGAGTCCGTCCAATTTTTGCCGACCGGAAAGATGTACGTTCATAAAATCGTTAAGCTTTCTCGAATAACCTCCCAGAGCAATCAATCCGGCGATATTGTTGTTCGATCCCCGTGGTTCACCCCATTCGGGATTGGCATAGCCAAAGCTGCCGTCCGGATTGTAAACGGGGTATATGTAGGGGGTTAGGTATTCGAACTCGTAAACGTGACTGATGGGTCCGGTAACTTCTGGCTGGTTCGTTTCGTTGTACGTTCCAGCCACGTTTAATTGAAAGTCCAGTGTGTTCGTGGCCTTGATATCTACGTTCGAGCGGAATTTATATCGCTTCTGATAATAATTGTTGTTGATATTATCCGCTGCCTGAGAGGCGGCCAGACGGGGCTCTCTGGCGTCAATGCCTCGCAGTATCCCGTCCCGGAACATGTACCCCGCGGTAACGAAATAACGAATACGGTCAGTCCCGCCGGAAATGTCCACGTTGTTATTGCTGATCATGGAGCTGTTCTTGAACAGAACCTTGTTCCAATCCACGTTGGGATGTCCGTAAGGATCTTCGCCTGACCGGAACAGTTCCAGGTCTTCTTCGGTGAATTTTTCAGGCAAATCGTCGTTCCTAAGAGCTTCGTTAAGCAGCAGGCCGGTTTGGTAGGCGTCCAGCGGCTGCAGCCGGTGCACCGGGGTTTGGACGGCCCATTGCGTTTTGGCGCGGATCACCGGCTTGCCGGCCTTTC
Source organism: Anseongella sp. (assembly GCA_036570465.1). Classification (GTDB taxonomy): domain Bacteria; phylum Bacteroidota; class Bacteroidia; order Sphingobacteriales; family Sphingobacteriaceae; genus Anseongella. The sequence continues at coordinate 2,430 of DATCYD010000101.1, read as the reverse complement.
CCCGGCGCGTAGTAACCAGTATGACTCCATTGGCGCCCTTAATCCCATAAATGGCCGTGGCAGCAGCATCCTTGAGGACAGACACGCTTTCTACTTCGTTGGGGTCAATGAGGAAAAACTGTTCAGAGTTGTACTCCACGTCGTCAACCAGGATCAATGGCTGCTTACTGGCGTTGGTAAATGTAGCTACTCCACGGATATAGATCTCTGCCGCTCCAGCTGCGCCCGGTTGTCCGCTCCGTTGCTGTGTATAGAGCCCGGGGATCTTTCCGGTGAGAGAGTTCTGCAAGGCAGTCGCCGGCGTTTTGCGGATATCGTCGCCCTGAATTTGGCTGATGGCCGTGGATACTTCCTGTTTTTTCTGCGTGCCGTATCCCACCACGATGATCTCTTCCATTTCGCTGATGGCTTCACGAAGCCGCACATCTACAAGGGTTCGGCCACTGACGGGTATTTCACGTGTCTCAAATCCCACCATACTGAATACGAGCACCGCGTTGTCTTCAATGCTCCCGAGCGTATAGTTCCCTTCGATGTCGGTGGACACTCCGTTGGTGGTTCCCTTTATAATAACGGATACGCCAGGCAAGGGTGCGCCGGTGGTATCGGTTACTGATCCGCTCACCCGGAGCTGCTGAGATAGCTCCCAACCCGTGACATCGGTACGCGACTGGTGCTTTCGCCTGATTACAACCGTTTTATCGTCAACGGTATAGGTCATTCCGGTTCCCTGCAGGCAGGTTTGCATAACTTCCTCCAAAGGGCTCTCAATGAAGCGAACATGGATCAGCGAAGAGGCATCTAGCATATCGGACTTCCACAGCACATTGAATCCTGTTTGTTTCCTGATTTCTTTGAAGACCTGCCTGATGCTGACCGCTTCCCGGTTCATGGTCAGTTTTTGTGCATAGGTTTCCGCGCTGACCTGGAGGATGGACAGCAGAAGCATTGTTGTCATTAGTTTCATAACCAGCAGAACTTTCTGCATGCGGGAGGATGTCCCGCACGAACTCCTCGTAGAAATTTTATACATTTGGTCTAGGTTTAATACACACCTTCGGTTTGTCAGTCCGGCAACCTCCGGTGTGGTCCATAATCTGCCGGGCGTGTTCACAGCACCCCGGTTTTTTTATTAGTAAAGCTGCACGACGATTCGTGCCAAACACCCCGCCCGGCCCGTCAATGAGCCGGAACAGGTCTCGAAACGATCACCTTCCTTCCCTCCACAGTAAATTGTACCCCACCGGTCAATTCTAGCTTTTGCAGCACTTGTGTGGCATGCGCAAACCTGGAGACTGTTCCGCTAAATCGGTCGTCCTTCATTTCAGGGTCTGCGAATTCAACTTCTATATTATACCATCTGGCAATCAGTAACATAATATGGTCGAGGCGGTAACTGTTGAAGAGGAACAAGCCATTCTTCCAGGCCACGGCTCCTTCGGTGTCCACTTTTGTGACCTGCAGCCCGGCGGCCGACAGACTCGATTGCTCGCCGGGTCTCAGCAGTCGCTCCTGCCCTGGTTTTCTACCCGTTTCCGAGTTTCCGGTATTTTCCATCCTTACCCGCAACGATCCTTCCAACAACGTTGTTCGGACCACCGCTTCGTCCTGATAGTTGTAGATATTAAAACGGGTGCCCAGTACTTCCACTTCTTGTCGTGCCCCAGCCACCCGAAAGGGTTTTGCATCATCACGGGTGACCTCAAAATAGGCTTCTCCATCCAGGATCACCCTCCGTTCACTTAAACCGGCAAAACTGGCGGGATATTTCAGGGAAGACGCCGCGTTAAGCCAGACATGTGATCCGTCAGGCAGGAGCAGTTGGTATTGCCCACCCCGGGGAGTTTCAACAGTATTCCAGGGTATTTCCTTCGGGTCAACGACACCTGTCGGTTCCGTGTTCGCATGCTCCGGGCCTGTTGGTTGCGTGCCCGTCCCGGTTTGATACATCAATTGGCCGCCTTCCGTTTTGGTGAGGGTAACACCTGCCTGGCTGGCCAACTTTCCCTCGGCCGCGTCGGTCAGTGAGATCTTCCTGCCATCCGCCAGGGTGAGAAATGCCTTGTTCCCACCCGGGAGCATGTAATCGGTGTGCCCGGCGACTTGTAGCTCAGAAGTACGCTGGTAACTGGACGTGTATAAGTACCAGCCCAATCCCGCGGCAAGCAAAACAATGATTGCTGCTGCTACTCCCCGCCAATACGCTTTATATCGGCGAGCTGTTTGACGGGGCGGGCGCCCTGTGTCGGGTTGCGTTTCGTCTGAATGTCCGGCAGTGGGTTGTCCGCCGGACAGGGAGGCCCGGATTTTTTCCAGGCTTCGTTGTTTTTCGTCGCCCGTCAGCTCGGCAAGATCTCTGCGTTTATAGCGCAGATACCAGGATTCAAGCAATCCCTTTTCCTCCGGCGTACAATGGCCGTCAAGGTATTT
>DATCYD010000100.1:0-17322 GCA_036570465.1 Anseongella sp. | reverse complement strand
AGGACTGGAATTCGGCGGAACCATAATCGCCCATCCCTTCGTGCTTAAATACCACTTCACCTTTTTTATCGAGTACGAGCGTGGTTGGGATGGCACCTCCCAGGAAAGAAGGCGGGATGGCGCTTGCCGGCGTATGAACCGGCAGATCATAGTTCCCTTTTTCCATGAATTTGTTGGACTTTTCCGGTTTGTTGTCCACATCCACCATCAGGAAAACCACCTGGTCATTGTCTTTGAACGCTGTGTATAATTCCTGGATCGAAGGCATTTCAGCGATGCAGGGCGGGCACCAGGTAGCCCAGAAATTGATAAATACGACTTTACCCTTTAACGAATTCAAGGAAATGATATTTCCGCTTTTGTCCTTAAATGAAACATCGGGGGTCTGATCGTTTGTAGTCTCCGCGACTTTCTCTGCTACCATCGTCTTGTTCCCGGAATGACTTTCAATGCCCTCGCTGGCATTTCCACAGGAAACCAAAGAAATGACGGCCAGTACTAAAAGTCCGGAATAGATTGCCAAATTTTTAAGCTGGATCTTCATGATTACTTGTTTTAATTTTTCTTGCACTTGTTATTAATTCTTTTTTTGGTATTGCTCAATAGCGGATTGAAGAAAGCGGTAATAGCTTTCCGGGTTATAATCTGCCCCGGTGGGTTTCACCAGTATTCCTTCGTTAAAAGGGTTCAGCAGTACATAATAGGGCTGCGAATTTGAATTAAATTTGCTAGCCTGGAAGTCGCTCCACTTATTTCCGATTGTACGGATGTTTTTCCCGCTGAACGTCGACACAAACTGTTCTTCTTCGGGTAAGGCGGTCTTGTCGTCCACATAAAGTTGTATAACGACCAGCTCTTCGTTCAATAGCCTGTACACCTCTTTATCGGGCCAAACCGAGGCTTCCATCTTCCGGCAATTAACACAAGCGTGACCGGTAAAATCCAGCATTACCGGTTTTCCTGTCGATCTGGCGTATTCCAGCCCTTCCTGATAGTCAAAAAAAACATCCAGGTTCAATGGGGCATGGAATATGTCTGAATACTTACGGGTGTCAGCTGCCGTACCTTCTTTTGTGCCTGATCCGCCGAACGAGGAAGTATACAGGTCGAAATCCTGTGTTGCCTGCGGCGGCAGAAATGCCGAAATGGATTTTAAAGGCGCTCCCCATAAACCAGGTATCATATAGAGCGTGAAAGAAAGTACGATCATGGAAAGTATCATTCTCGGAAGGCTAATGCTTTGCATGGGGCTGTCGCCGGGGAAACGCAGCTTCCCAACTAAATAAAAGCCCAAATACCCGAAAATAATGATCCAAAGCGCCAGGAAGATTTCCCTGTCAAACCAGTTCCAGTGGTAGGCAAGGTCTACATTGCTAAGGAATTTCAGCGCAAGCGCCAGTTCCAAAAAGCCGAGGCTGATTTTCACGCTGTTCAGCCAGCTTCCCGAAGAAGGGAGGCTTTTCAAAAGGCTTGGGAATAAGGCAAAGAGCGTGAACGGTATCGCAAGCGCCAACGCAAAGCCCAGCATGCCAATGGCCGGTCCCAACAGCTGTCCCATGGAGGCGGCTTGTACCAGCAGGGTTCCGATAATGGGGCCCGTACAGGAAAACGAGACAACCGCCAGCGTAGCCGCCATAAAGAAAAGCCCGGCCAAACCGCCCCGGTCAGCTTTGCTGTCCAGTTTATTGGCAAGGGAGGCAGGCAGCGAAAGTTCAAATGCCCCAAAGAAGGAAAATGCGAATACCACCAAAAGCATAAAGAACGCAAAATTGAAAACCCCGTTGGTGGAAAGACGATTAAGTGCATCCGCCCCGAAAATGACAGTGATCAGGAGCCCCAGCAATACATAAATGAGTATAATGGAAAGTCCGTATACCGATGCCTGGATCACTGCTTTTCCCCGGGTATGGCTGCTTTTGGTAAAATAACTGACCGTTAGCGGTAACAGCGGAAAGATGCAGGGCATCAGCAGGGCCGCAAACCCGCCGATAAAGCCGGCAATAAAAATGGCCCAGAGCGATCGTTCTTCGTTGTGGGTTTGTTCGCTTACCAGGGCATCTGTGGTGCCTTCGGATGATGTGCCTTCCGCCGCATTGGCAGCCGGAGCTTTGACAACACTGTCCTGAACGGGCGGCTCTCCCGTAATTTCCGTAAATTCTACGTCATCAAACGGGATAAGGGTATCCTGTGCGTGCGCGGTGACGGCGATCATTCCGCTGATGAAAATCAGGATTAATATTCTCGCTATTGATCTCATAATAAGAACGTCATTTTATTGGAATACTGAACGCTACTTCCTCCGGCGGCAGACATTGCATATCGTTGCAGACCATGTAAACTACTTTGCCGGTAATCGTCGGCGAGCTTTCAACCAGGTTTACCCGCTGCTGGAAAACAACGGAATTCTCGAAGTAGCTTAATTCCATGTCGAACGTCTTTTCAAACTCGGTGATGGGTTGGGGTTCACCTGTCTTCCCCATCAGCTTATACCCCTTTGAGGGCTCGAACGAGAAACGTGTTGGCTGCGGACCACTTTCGGGAACGGTCTGGGAATAGATATGCCAGCCTTTTTCCATCGTTGCCTTGATCAGCACCACTGCTTCTGTATCGCTGACACGCTTTGAAGCGTAAGACCACTTTACAGGTTTTAATATTTGTGCGGTTGAGGCAGCGCTTATTGAGAATACGGCGATAAAAATGATGAATCTTTTCATTGCTTTAAATTTGTTTGTGATTAAAATTGATTTGACCTGTTTTGATTTCTTCCGATGGCTTTAAGATGATCTTATCCTCCGGCGAAAGATCACCGAATACTTCTGTAAGCGTATCCAGCCGTATGCCCTCCTTGACGGGAAGCCGTTTTATTTCCTGGCCGGTCAATGTCATGACATAGATTCCTGACTGCGTGTTCAACACACTGCCGGCAGGTACCCAATACGTGGGGCTTTTACGCTGAAGGGTTAATTTTACCTGTGCGTAGTCCCCGCCCTGCAATTCACCTGAAGAATTATCGATATCGAACTCCAGGGTGAGGGAGCGGCTTTGTTCATCGAGCAAACCCGAGGTACGTGAAAGCACCGCGTCGAATGTCTTTCCCGGCCTCGAGCTAACGGTGAAGGCAGCCCGCATATCCTGAGTTACCGACGCGGCGTGCTTTTCGGGAAGGGATAGGGTTAAACGCAACCGCTTGTCTTGCGCCATCATAAACAAAGGCTGGCTGGAACGCGCACCTGCCAGGGCGTCGACCGAAATATTCCGTTCAGTAATCACCCCGTCAAAGGGTGCGGTGATGCGAAGGTATTGCTGCAACTGGGAAGCGTGGGCCGTTCCGGCCTTCGAGGCCTCATAAGCGGATTCCGCACTTTCCATAGCGCTTTTTACCCTGTCCAGCTCAATAGCTGCCACCGCTCCTGTGGTAGCGGATGCTTCCGCCAGGCGCTCGTAAGCCTGTTTGGCATACAGGTAATCACTGTGTATTTTTTGTTCCGTGGATTTATCGGAAAGGTATTGCTGCTCCATTTCCGGCGCTTCCAATACCGCCAATAATTGTCCTTTACGCACGCGGTCGCCGCGATCCACATGCAGCTGCTTTACGAATCCGGTCACCTTCGCATAGACCGCTACCTGTTCATAGGGTTTCAGTTCTGCCGGAAGCGATAATTCATATTCGGGATTGATGAATTTTACGGGAACTGCAGGATAGGAAACGGGCTGCGGGTCCTTTTTTTCCTCCTGTTCGTTTTTCCGGACCTGTTGGGAACATGCCGTGAAAACCAATGCCAACGTGGTCATAATTACCATCAGCGCTGCTGATCTTCTATTTCTTGAAATGCCTTGATACATTGTATGATTGTTTTAAGTTTTGCTAGTGTCGTGTCAACTGTAAGATGTAGGGTAAGCCGCCGGAATTTTTGTTCCTGGCAATGCGAAAAATGTTTTGCGTAGCGGTGACTACGGAAACATTTTTTAAAGCAGCCAGGGGCAAAAAGAACAAGGCTTGGCCCTGCAAGATTATGGTTGACACGACACTAAATTATTTGTTGTCCTGAATAATACCTGCTGTCTTTATCGTCCGGGTCTAACGAAGGACTGATAATCGCTGTCCTGGACATCAGGGAAGAAAAGAAATGCGGAACCAATAGCAGAATGGTTACCGTGGAAGCGATCAGCCCACCGATAACCGCTCTGCCTAATGGGGCAACTTGTTCAGCGCCGTCTCCCAGTCCCATGGCCATTGGTAACATACCCGCCAGCATCGCTGCGGCCGTCATCAGTACCGGCCTCAATCGTGAGGAGGCCGCCAGTCTTGCAGCATTCGCGGGTTTCAGGGCCAGATGCCGCCGGTAATATTCGGCCTGGTTCACAAGAAGTACTGCATTGGACACCGAGACACCGAGTGACATGATAATGCCCATATATGACTGAAGATTGAGTGTACTCCCTGTCAGGAAAAGCAGGATAAGACTGCCGGCGATCACCGCGGGCAATACCGAAAGGATAATTAATGGCACTTTAAAGGACTGGTAATATGCCGAAAGCATCAGGAATATAACAATTATAGCCACGCCTAAACCGGCCAAAAGGCTGCTTAAGGTATCATCCAGTAACTGTAAGGTCCCTTCCGTCCATACCGTTGTTCCCCGGGGTGGTTCCCCTGCATTTTCAACGGCTTTTTTCACGGCTCGTGAAGCCGTGCCCAAATCTTTGCCATGCACATTGGCCACGATGGTCACATAACGATTGGGGCCCTTGCGGTTAACCTGCGCCGGAGTGGTGACGCGCCGGATGGTTGCCACATCTTCCAATACAGGCCGGAGACTTCCCTTTTTCAGCGGAAGCGACCGCAATTTTTCTTCGGATGACATAATACCCTCGGGTATCTGAACCTGTGTCTGGAACACCAATCCGGACTTGGGGTCAATCCAAAGGTTTTTATTGGTAAAACGCGTGGAAGAGGTAGCAGTAACAAGACTGCTGGTAATATCCTGCATCGTCAGCCCGAATTGTCCGGCCAGGTCACGATCGACATCAATGTCCAGCGTGGGATAGGAAAGCGCTTCAGCTATACGTACATCCCGCAGATAAGGAACTTCTTTTAAGCGGGCTTCAATCTTTGAGGCGTGCGCAAAAGCTACTTTCACCTGATTGGCCCCTACTTTTACCTCAATCGGTGTCATGGCACCCTGTCCCATAATTTTTTCGGTCAGTTCCATCGGTTCAAAATTGAACCGGACCTTCGGGTGATTTTCAGCAATCTTTTTCCTGATGTTTTCTTTTAGCTCCTCCATTGAGCCGGTATAAACATCCTGATTGACCGACACCTGCAAAACCGATTCATGCGAGGCACTGGAAAAGAGAAAGATGGGATTGATAGGTGACCCGGCGGGGTGCATCCCTACAAAGGCCGATGTAAGGTTGATGCCATTTTCAGGGACCAGGGTGCTAATACCGGCAGTAATTTCCTTCACTATTTTTTCTGTTTTTTCCAGCCTGCTTCCTTGCGGAGCTTGTATACGTATCTGAAAATCGCCGTTATTGGAAACCGGCATCACATCTGTTCCTACAACCGTTAACAGCAGGGCCACCATTCCTCCCGCAACAGCAACATACACTACAAAAAGCGGCAACGACTTTGTCGACCACTTCCGCATGCGGTAGGAATAATTGACTCTGAATTTTTCAAAGAACGCCCGTTTTCGGGGTGTATCAGCCACTTTGTTGTGTTTATTCTTCATCATCCAGTTGGCCAGTATGGGTACAAAAGTCTGGGATGCCAAAAAAGAGGCGATCATGGCGAAAGCAACCGCCATTGACAATGGCATGAACATATCTTTCGGAATACCCGTCATGATAAAGGCAGGTGTCAGTACCGCAAGAATGCAGAGCAATATCAACAGTTTCGGGATCGATATTTCAAGGAGGGCATCTAAAATGGCACGCTGTTTCCCTTTACCCATTTCCATATGTTGATGAATATTTTCTATCGTCACCGTGGCTTCATCCACCAGGATCCCGATGGACAGCGCAAGGCCGCTCAGTGTCATTATATTGATGGTCTGTCCGAAAAGATGCAAGACCGTAACCGCCGACAAGATGGCAATCGGAATGGTAAGCACCACAATGATGGCTCCCCTGGTGTCGCCCAGAAACAGCAAGATCACCAAGCCTGTGAACACCGCTCCCAATATCCCTTCATGGATCAGGTTCGAAAGCGACCGCTCGATGTATATGGATTGGTCAAACTCATAGCGAATATCCACATCCTCCGGCAACTGGCTTTTCAACAAGGGAATGGCAGCCTTTAGGTTTTTGACGGCATCCAAGGTAGAGGCGTCCGCCTTTTTGATGATGGGCAGGTAAACTGACCGTTTACCGTTGACCAGTGCATAGCCCGCGGTTTGATCGGCTCCATCCACCACGCTTGCTACATCTTTTACATATACAGTACGGTCGTCCTTTGTTTTTATAGGCGTATTCATAAACTCCTCAACGTTCCCGGCGATCGAATTAATAGGCGCCATCAAGTTCTCGTCACCGATGCGGATGTTCCCGGCGGGAGACGGAAGACTGTTTTTGGCAATGGCTATGGTGATTTCTTCGGGGCTTAATCCATTGGCCTGCATGGCCTGGGGGTTGATATTGATAACAATGGAGCGAATGTTACCCCCAAACGGCGCGGGCGCCGTAATACCCGGTATTTCAACGAACATAGGCCTCACTCTGGTTATGGCAAGTGTTTGAAGCTCATTGACCGAACGCTCGTCGCTCTCAAATACCAGTTGTCCTACGGGAAGCGAACTGCCGTCGAATCGCACCACCATCGGGGGAACCGCGCCAGGAGGCAGAAAACCCATTGCCCGTGAAACCGTTGTCGAAACCTCCCCCGCAACCTGGGCCATATCGGTTCCGGGATAAAAAGACAGCTTCATCAGGGTCAACCCCTGTACGCTTTTGAAGTCTATGTTTTTTACTCCACTAACAAATAACAGCACCTTTTGGAACTCGTTGGCCATAAAGCCATCCATATACGTGGGGGATAGCCCGCCATACGGCATGGCGATGTATATCGCCGGCAGCTCCACTGCGGGAAAAATATCGACGTTTATCTTTTTTACGGTGTTGTAGGAAAAGAAAGCTACGGTCATTACGACGACCATAATGGCTATCGGCTTTCTTAACGCAAATCTTATTAGGTTCATGCTGAAAGATTATAGATTGTTAAACAGGAAATCGAAGTTGGCAGTAAGCTCCGCTTCATAGGCCAACAGCATCCAATAGTCACGGGAAGCTTCTATGTGCTTGTCCTCGGCCTGCTCCAGCAGCGCGCGGATCTGCAACAGTTCAGTGAGCGCAATAAGACCGCCCTGGTACCGGGCCAGGTACATATCGTAAGCATCCTGTGACTGCTTCACGGCATGCCTTGTTTTCCCAAGTTGTTTATATTGCTGGCGGGTTTTTGCCTGTGATGCGGAAAGGTCAGCCTGCATGGCCTGGGCATATTGCGAGCGGAGCAGTTTCGTGCTTTCCGCCTCTTTCAAAATCCCTTTTCCTTTTATCCGGCTGGTATGCAGGCTGGTGATATTCCAGGTGATACCGATACCGGCCAGCAGGTTGCCAGCGCCGTTATTAAAACCATCTTTCCATGCGTGCGATACCGTTCCGTCGGGCTTAATACCCGTACCGCGGTAGGAATAGCCGCCCAACAGGCTAAGAGAGGGTAAAGACGACCGCTGTTGCGCTTCGCCGCTCGCCGTATAATAATCGGACTGTTTTTCAAGCGCGTCCAGAATGGGATGCGAGGCGCTTATTGAACCCTTGTCGGTTAACTGATTTGCTCGTGGATTGGTAAACCGTTCGGCGGAAGCGGCATAATAAACGGTATCGTTGCCCTGCAGCTCCAACAGCTTAATGAACGCTGCATTTTTAAGCCCAGTCCATTTATCGTATTCCCCCATTGCCTGCACGTAGGAAGAGGAGGCAAGCAGGCTGTCTGCCGCAGGTCTAAGGCCTGCCGCCGACAACCCGGAAGTGATTTCGCGTATATCACCGAGGCGTTCCGCGTTCTTCTTCGTCCATGTTAGTTTGGCATCATTATAAAGCAGGGTAATATACCGTTCGGACAGTGTCTTTTTAAGGTGGAGCAGATAAGCTTCCTTTTCACTCACTGCCTTATAATACCCGGCGGTGGCGGCCTCATTTTCCTTACGGAGCTTTCCGAAAGAAAACAGTTCCCATTCTACGGTGGCAGAGCCGAAGTTGTTAGCGGCCATCGGGCTGCCATTTGTGGAACTACCGTCTAAGGTATTTGCAGCGCCGCTTACGTTAAACAATCCGGTTTGCGGGAAAAATGCGCCGGCGCTGCCCTCGTACGTGCCATAGGTATGCTGTGCCTGGGCATTTACCTGTGGAAGCATGGCGCCTTTTACTGCGCGCTTGTTGTATTCTGCCGCATCAATGGCCGCTTTTTTTGCGCCGATGCCTGGATAATTTTCTTTTACCTGTGGCCATAAACTGCCCAAAGTTGGTGCTTGCTGCTGGGCGTGCAGTGGAAACGCGACCGCGAGGGCGCACCACATGACGGTCATTGTCATGATCTGTTTGATCATATACTGTAAAGTTTTGATTGGCCGCAACACGGTCCAATACCATTAAATGAAATGAATAGAGGCTTGCCTATTGATATTGGTCAACAGGCAGGAAAAAAGAGAGGCAGGAAGGATATTAAATGATCAGCTTTCGGTACTCCAGAAAGATAGGTAACCTGCCGGGGATTTTCAGGCTCCCATAAAGAGCGTGCTGTGGTTCCTTACGGCGCGTATAAGTGGCCAGGAACAGAAAAGTCGCCGCATGGAGAACGGCGGGTACTAAATTATTCGTTTGGGACGACGTGGACGAAGCGATTTCTGTGTCCGTTGCGTCGCCGTTGACACATTTTTCCAACGCGCTTCCGAAGAAACTATAATTGCCTTTGGTGTCACTCTGTTCTGTATTAACCGGAATACCGGCAAGGTGCTTGATACCGCTTTTCACGGGACAGGATGCCAGCAGCAACAAAACCATCGCAGCGAGCACGAAGGGGTTTCGCCGGTAAGCCTTTGAAATACTATTTGCTAAACTCCTGTTCATCAATCCGCAAATTTAGAATTATTTGTCGAAGGTCGCAAAAAACAATTGATATCAATGTAACAAAAGTAACTGTAGATGTGATTTGCATGGGGCGATATTTGCGATATCAAATTCAACACATGATGGAAGTCGCCGGTTACTTATCCTCCGTCCTTATCGGCATAGCCTTGGGACTTATTGGCGGCGGAGGCAGTATCCTCACGGTGCCTGTTCTCGTCTATCTTTTTAGCATAGACGCGGTGCTGGCTACCGCTTATTCCCTTTTCATTGTTGGAACAACGAGCATGATCGGATCGTTTTCCTACTTTAAAAAAGGATTGGTTAATATCAAAACGTCCGTAGTATTTGGTTTGCCCGCTATTTTCGCCGTTTTCATGACCAGGGCTTACCTTGTTCCCGCCCTGCCTTCCGAGCTCCTCCGTTTTGACAACTTTGTGCTTAGCAGAGACATGATGCTGATGTTGCTCTTTGCAGTGCTGATGCTGTTTGCTTCCTATAGCATGATCAAAGAGGCTAAAGCGCTTGAAACTGAAGTATCCGGAAAGCAAAAGTTCAGCTATCCGCTGATACTTCTTGAGGGCGGAATAGTCGGCATGCTTACCGGTTTGGTTGGCGCTGGCGGCGGATTCCTGATCATTCCCGCCCTGGTAGTATTAAGTAAGTTGCCCATGAAGGAAGCGGTAGGCACCTCCCTGCTGATCATTGCGGCTAAATCACTGATCGGATTTTTGGGAGAAAGTAATGTGAACAGAATAGACTGGGGATTCCTTTTAGCGGTAACAGCGCTTGCCGTTGCGGGAATTTTAATCGGTATGGCATTGTCCAAAAAGATGGATGGCAATAAACTGAAGCCTGCTTTCGGTTGGTTTGTATTGGGTATGGGGATCTATATCATTATTAAGGAAACGTTGCTCGGCTAAGGACGACTATTAATTAAATACGGTTATGTTTTTTCAACAAGTGTACGATAAAAGCCTGTCACAGGCAAGTTATGTGATCGGCTGCCAGGCCAAAGGAGAGGCCATGGTGATCGATCCCCGGCGGGATATCGACATCTACCTGGAAGTGGCCAGGCAGAACAACCTGCGGATCACCCATATTGCAGAGACGCACATCCACGCCGACTTTCTTTGCGGTTCCCGCGAACTTGCGGCCGTTACCGGGGCAGGGTTGTTCCTTTCCGATGAAGGCGGAGCGGACTGGCAGTACGAATTCCCTCACCGCGGCCTGAGGCACGGCGATATTATCAGTGTGGGGAACCTGACATTTGAGGTGCTGCATACGCCGGGGCATACCCCCGAGAGCATCAGCTTCCTGCTCACCGACCACCCGGCATCGGACAAACCGGTGATGATCTTTACCGGGGATTTTGTTTTTGTAGGGGACATCGGGCGCCCGGACCTGTTGGAGAAAGCCGCAGGCATCATGGGTACGCAGGAAAAAGGAGCCAAACAGATGTATCGATCCATACAAGGTTTTACAGAACTCTCGGAATACCTGCAGATCTGGCCGGGACATGGAGCCGGGTCCGCCTGCGGGAAGGCGTTAGGGAGCGTACCCGTCTCGACGGTCGGATATGAGAAGATACGGAACTGGGCGTTTCAATACGAAGGCCGGGAAGAGGGATTTGTGAATTATCTGCTGGAAGGTCAGCCTGAGCCGCCCCGGTACTTCGCCATGATGAAGCAGCTGAACAAGGTAAGCCGTCCTTTGTTGACCGAAGTACCAATATATCCGAAACTGACTAAGGACCAATTCCTCCGGGCCTACCGCAACGGGTTAAAGGTCATCGACACCCGTAATAAGGTTATATTTGCCAAAGGGTTTATTCCAGGCAGCCTGAACATACAGGGCAATAATTCGTTTCCGACCTGGATGGGCTGGCAGCTCAATTATCAGGAACAGTTTATTCTGGTCGCTGAAGAAGACCAAATGGAAGACCTGAGCCGTAAACTGATGCGTACCGGCATAGACAATGTCTACGGATATATTCCGGATGTGAAGGTCCCGGGTGTCGAACTGCAAACCGCGAGCCTGATCGACCTTGACACCTTCAGGAACCTTGCCGGCAAGGAGCATATTCAGGTTGTGGATGTACGCAGCCGGAATGAGTACGAGGCGGGACACATCGAGGGGGCGGAACATATCTTCGTGGGTACCTTCCAGGAGAATCTGGACAAGATCAGCAGGAATAAGCAAGTATTGATATACTGCCAGGCGGGGGACCGTTCCACTATTGCCTATTCCATCCTGAAACGGCATGGGTTCGGCAACGTGAACAATTATGCCGGTGGAATGAAAGAATGGTTAGAAAGTAAGAATAAAGTTGTAACCGGATATCAAAAATGATCGAATTTATCAAACAACCCTGGCCCTGGTACATCGCCGGCCCCCTGATCGGCCTTACGGTACCGACACTTCTGCTATTGGGAAACAAATCGTTCGGGATCAGTTCGTCCCTGAGACACATCTGTGCATCTTGCGTACCCGCTGGTATTCCTTTCTTCAAATACGATTGGAAAAAGGAGATCTGGAACCTGTTCTTTGTCGCCGGTATTCTTTTGGGAGGACTTCTGGCTGGACAATGGCTGGCCAATACCGATCCGGTGAAAGTAGCTCCCGCCCTGACCGAAGAACTTGCCCGTTATGGCATCACCGATTACAGCAACCTGATCCCCGGAGAGGTCATGAGCTGGGAAACACTCTTCACGCTGAAAGGCTTTCTGCTCATGGTAGCTGGAGGCTTTATGGTGGGATTCGGGACCCGTTACGCCGGAGGATGCACCAGCGGACACGCCATTATGGGATTGTCTAACCTTCAATGGCCATCATTAGTGGCAACGATCTGCTTTATGGCAGGCGGCTTTGTCATGGCCAACCTGATCCTGCCGCTCATCCTTTCACTTTAATCCAAAACAAGAAATGAAACAGTACACAAATGCCACGCGCGTTCCTGAAAGTCACCCGAGCTGGCATCAAAATATTAAGTACCTGGTCGTGGGCATCCTCTTTGGCATCGTATTCGTAAAATCCGAAGTAGTCAGCTGGTTCCGCATACAGGAAATGTTCCGCCTGCAATCCTTTCATATGTACGGGATCATCGGCAGCGCGGTACTGGTCGGCGCTCTGTCGGTTTGGCTGATCAAGAAATTCCAGGTCAGGACCTTTAACGGAGACCCGATCAATATTGCGCCCAAGAAGTTCAGCAAGGGCCAGATCTACGGCGGGCTGATCTTTGGTTTCGGCTGGGCAGCCACCGGCGCTTGCCCGGGGCCGCTTTTCGCCCAGATTGGCTCTGGGGCCACGGTCGTTGCGGTTACGCTGGCGAGTGCCATCGCCGGAACATGGGTATATGGCTACCTGCGGGAAAAGCTGCCTCATTAGTCACATGTACTTAAAGCGGAAAGAGCGCCGTTTTATTAAAAATGATAACTCATCATGAAAGCTGTGATTCAGGATGCCTATGGCGGGATATTCGAAAGGGCCCTAATAGAAGAAATATCGGCCGTAGCAAAACTGGTCGAATTTAACGAGGGAGACATACTGATCGATATCGGCGCCTACATTAAATCAATACCATTACTTATCAATGGAGCGATTAAAATTATGCGCGAAGATTTTGACGCGGGAGAGCTGCTTCTGTACTTTATAGAAAAAGGCGACACATGTGCGATGACATTAGCGTGCTGCATGGGGGAGAAAAAAAGCGAGATAAAAGCGGTCGCCGAAAACACCGGCCTGGTAGCAATGATCCCCGTGCGCAAAATGGAGGATTGGATAAGTAGCTACCAAAGCTGGAGGGCATTCGTCTTCAACAGCTACAACAACCGCCTTAACGAAATGCTCACAGCCATCGACAATATCGCGTTCATGAAGGTAGACGAACGCTTATACAATTACTTACTGGAAAAATGCAAGATCAACAATTCAAGAACGGTGAATCGTACTCATCAGGAAATTGCCCTTGATTTGAATAGTTCCAGAGTGGTTATCTCAAGGCTTTTAAAAGCATTTGAAAACGAAGGGAAAATCCGCATGAGCCGGAATAATATAGAGGTTTTGTGATCAAAGAGGAAAGGAGCCCGGCATTTCGAACCGGGCAACGCAAAAACTGAGTCAATAGCTCAGCTTCTAACATCAGCATCATTTACGATGGCTTCAATAACCCTCAACACTTCCTCAAGTGGTTCAAAAAATTTCCCCTACCCGCAACAAGTCTCAAAATCAGACAGATTTTCTCCGGGCTGCTCCATAACAAGCAGCCATTTTTCTTTCATTTTCAACACGTTATGAGCGAAGGCAGGATTGTTGGAAGCGGTTCTAAACACCCCGTCCTTAAATATAAGTCCATCTTTGAACACCCCTCGTAATGACTTTCTCCCGCATTTAGCAACGCTGCAAAGTAGAGAATCCGGCGTAATACTTTTTTTCAATGAACCGGCGGTTTCCTTTATCGGATAATCCTTCATGGAAATAAAAGCCAGCCCGATGCCGTCAAACAGGGCGCAAATCTGAAGCGCTCCCATTTCGGAATCCTTATAGCCCAACGCTTTGAAGGCTTTTGCCAGGTCGCCCGTCCATAATATTCTGGCGGTTTCCATTTCTTTGGCAAGCCCTTTGGTTACCTCCGGCTGTATGGTTAGCGACAGTGCCAGGCGGGACAATTTTGTTTTGTGGATGATGAAATAAAAAAGTTTTCTGCGTCTAACTCAGGTGTAAGTGATGCTTTAATAATTTTTAAGTTCCAGTGTATCGTCCATAAACCGCTTGATGAACGGCTTGCGGACAAACGGCAAACGCATCAGCTTCGTAAAGGCATTTCTCAGCCAAATGCTGAACTTGTTTTGGGGAACGATTGATGCTGCGAATTTCTGCGCTGATTGCTGTTTGCTTTCCATGAAGGGCTTGAAAATATTTTCATAAGCCTCAAATGCGGTTGTATAATTTCCATTCGCTTCTTTCAGTTCACCGGCAAGGATATAGGCCCCCACCATTGCCAATGTTGAGCCTTGCCCTGCCAAAAATGAGGGGCAATCGCAGGCATCGCCTACCAGACTTACGCGGCTCTGGGACCAACGATTTATCTGGATCTGGCTTACCACATCAAAAAAGAAATCGGGGGACGTATCCATTTTTGAAAGCAATTCGTTGCATTTCCAGCCTGTGTTTTCGTATTTGGCTATCAAAATTTCCTTCTGCTTTTCAATGTCATGATGGTCGTAGGACAATTGCTCCGGTGAAGTAAAGACGAAAAGCACCGCGGCTCTGTTTTCATTGATGGAATACACCGTTACCTGCTTACCAGGGATATTGTACATCCGGACGGAACGGTCATTAAAAACGCCGTTCTCAAATGTGTAGGAAGACGTATAATAGCCATAATATTTTTCAAACTGTGCCTCGTCTCCAAAAATCAGGGTGCGCACGTTGGAATGCAAGCCATCGGCACCGATAACCAGGTCAAACGAGCGGGTGTTGCCACTGTCAAAGGTTACCGCTACCTCTTCTTGAGTTTGTTCTATTTTATGGATAGAATTCCCGAAAATAATTTCAATATCCTTGTCAAGGTGTTCATGAATTACTTTTGACAGATCGCTGCGTAGCAAAGTTACCAAACGGCCGTTCACCATTTTTCTGAGCTTGTCATTGTTGAACCCGCCCTTTCGTTTATTGTCCTTGTCCACAAAAACAAGTTCGGGAATCCCCAGATCGGCTTTGCGCAGATCGGGTACAATATTCATCCTTTCCGCCACATCAAAGCCTGCTCCCCAAAAATCAATGGCGTAGCCGCCTTCCCGGAGTTTCGGTGATATTTCCACCACGGTCGGGTTAAAACCGAATTTATTCAGCCAGTATGCGAGTGTCAGCCCTGCTATCCCTGCACCTGATATCAAGATATTTCTATTGTCCATTGGTCAATTTGTTTTCAGATTTTTGCTACTCCGAGTCTTCGTTTTTACAATACAGGGAAATAAATATAAAAAAAACTGACTGGTCAGTACAATACTCTATTAAGAACTTCTTCTCCGCCATTCATACCTTAGCCTCTGTGCGGCGCTTTCAATTCTTTTACTTAAACCACTTTTCAGCATTCGGGCTCCGGTGTGGGCACCCGGGCAAGCAGCAGTGGCGTTTCTTGCCTTCGCTGACTTCTTCCTGCAGGCATTGCAGATGTTCCTTTCAGGTTTTTCCCTGCTTTACGATCGTCATCGTCTCGGATTATTTGGCTTTAACTGTACTTTTTTCATATTTAAAGCCAAATTGATGTTATTTTTGGCTTTAAATATGAGAAGGTGGATTAACAGAATCGGTTCTAAACACGCCATCCTTAAACGCAAACCCATCTTTGAACACCCCTCATAAAAGCAAATGCTGCTGCCAGCGCTTTCTGAAACATTATAAGGAACAACATTTGTTGACACTTCATCTCGTCATACCATTCCGGGTAATTGATTACCCTGGATAAACTGTACTTAAAACCTTATTTTTGTCTGACATATTTCGAGGAGATCGTTACATGAAATTGAGGCCGTTCTTTTCTTGAATCAAACATTTAATTAAATCAGCAATCGACTTTCTAACTTTATATACCATACTTATTATTTTCCTGGCCACATTGGTTCGTTCAATTTTTGGATTTGGTGAATCGCTTGTCGCTGTACCGTTACTGGCTTTATATGTTCCGCTTGAAATAGCCGTTCCGGTTTCCGTTTTGGTTTCCATTACCGTTGCAGGTGTGGTAGTTGCCCAAGACTGGAAGAAAATTCACGTGCGTAGCGCCGGCTGGCTGGTGCTTTTTACGCTACTGGGAATACCCTTAGGGCTTATATTGCTAACAACGGCCAATGAGCAAATGGTAAAGGCCTGTCTTGCAGTAGTGATCATTGGATTTTCTTTGTATTCCCTGTTTGGACGGTCCATCGTACTGGAATCAGAAAGCTGGGCCGGCCTTTTTCTATGCGGGTTATTTGCGGGAATATTTGGCGGGGCCTATGGCCTGAACGGGCCGCCGCTGGTGGTGTACGGTTCCATGCGCCGTTGGTCTGTGCAGCATTTCAGAGCTACCTTACAGGGCTATTTCCTTCCCGCCAGCATGGTTGGAATGGCCGGTTACTGGATAAAAGGCCTTTGGGTCATTCAGGTTACCGCTCTTTTCTTATGGAGCCTTCCTGCCGTGCTGCTGGCCACTTATCTGGGTAGGGTAATCAATCACCGTATGAATGGCGGTAAATTCTTCATCTACGTGTACGTGGGACTAATATGCATTGGGATCGTATTGCTGATAGAATCCATATATTAAACCGCATGTGCCAAATGAAAATTCCTTCTGAAGATTTAGGATATTCTCTATAACATGTTGAAAGGCATCCAAACTTTAAGATCAGGGTTCGTTGACCAGCATATTGCTTTATGTCTGATTTTTATATATTTGTGCTCGCTCCGGAGATGTAACCGACCTTTTATGAGAACCTTACCTGGATCTTTTGATGAGAAGGAACTGCTTATGCGGTTGAGGGAAGGGGACAAGCATGCCTTTTCGGTATTGTATGAGCAGTACTACAGCCGGCTTTACGTTCATGCCTATAACCGGCTTCGCGACCGGGAGACGGCGAAGGATCTGGTGCATGACCTGTTCGCCAATATATGGGCCAGGAGGGAAACGATGCATATCAACGGAGGCCTTTCGTCCTACCTTTATACAGCTGTCCGAAACAAGGTGATCGACCTGATCGCCAGGCAGCAAACAAGTTCTCAGTATATCCGATCCTTTGCCAGTTACCTCCTTAATTCAAACGGTACTACCGACCACCTTGTCCGGGAAAAGGAACTTGCGGCCCTGATAGAACGAGAGATCAGGCGGCTTCCTCCCCGGGTAAAGATTGTTTTTGACCTTAGCCGCAGGGAACATCTCAGTCACCGGGAGATTGCCGATAAATTGGGCCTGTCGGAACAAACCGTCCGCGGCTATATAAAAAACGCGCTGAAGGTATTGAAAATAAAGTTTGGTACCATGTTCTGGATATTCCTTTACAGTATCTTAAAGATTTTTTAAAATTCATCACCCCCCCTGGCTTTGGCTTGTCCGTCTCATACAGTTAAAACACAATCAAGGGGATGGACAACTATCTGCTCAAGGCGAAAGCATTACTGCAAAAATACCGGAAGGGCACGTGTACCGATGAAGAGAAAGCATTG